>CAXMLU010000792.1:0-2839 GCA_964194255.1 uncultured bacterium | reverse complement strand
GTCGACATCCTGGTCAACAACGCCGCCACGAATCCCTACATGGGCCCGCTCATGGGCCTGGATGTGAGTCGGGCCGACAAGACCACCCAGGTTAACCAGAGAGCCATCCTCACCTGGACGCAATGTGCGTGGTGGGCATCCATGCAGGAACGGGGCGGTTCGGTCATCAACATCGCCTCGGTCGGCGGCCTCACCGTCGATCCCGGGATCGCGTACTACAACGTCACCAAGGCGGCGGTCATCCACCTCTCCAAGAACCTGGCGGGCGAACTGGCGCCGAAGGTACGCGTCAATGTGATCGCCCCCGGCTTGGTGAAGACGGATATGGCGCGAGCCCTGTGGGAACCCAACGAGGCGGCCATCGCCAAATCCATGCCGCTTGGGCGACTGGGAGAACCGGAGGACATCGCCAACGCCGCGGTGTTCCTGGCCTCGGACGCGGCGTCGTGGATCACCGGTGCCACCTTGGTGATCGATGGCGGGGCCATGGTCAGCATGCGGCGGTGAGATGAAGATGCGTGTTACTCGCACCTTCGGTTTCGAGGCGGCCCACCGGCTGCCGTGGCACCCGGGGAAGTGTCGCGATCTCCACGGTCACTCCTACCGGCTCGAGGTCACGGTCGAGGGACCGGTCGGAGAGCAAGGCATCGTGATCGACTTCGCGGACGTGAAAGAGATGGTGCAGCGCGAGGTGGTCGATCGATTCGACCACCGGTACCTCAACGACCTGGTGGACAACCCCACCGCAGAACTACTTGCGTCGGAGATCTGGAAGTCGCTGGAGGCAGCGGGGCTGTCTGTGTGCCGCATCCGGCTGTGGGAGACGTCCGACTGCAGCGTGGAGATCGGTTCGTGAACGTCGTCGTCCTGTCCGGCGGCCTCGATTCGACCGTTTGCATGGCTGTCGCCCCCAAACCTGTGCTTGCTCTGACGTTCGACTATGGGCAGCGGCACCGGATCGAGTTGGAGCGAGCGGCGGCGGTCGCCGCCTTTTACGGCGCCGAACAGTTGGTCGTGAAGCTGGACGCATCCCAATGGGGCGGCTCGGCGCTCACCGATGAGCGCATCGCCATTCCCAACGAAGGCGGCGAGGGAATACCGGTGACGTATGTCCCGGCCCGCAACCTGATCTTCCTGTCTGTGGCCATGGGGATATGCGAGGCCCGCGACGCGGACGCCGCCTACATCGGAGTGAACGCGCTCGACTACAGCGGCTACCCGGACTGCCGCCCGGAGTTCATCGAGTCCTTCGCGGCCACGGCGGTGCTGGCGTTGCGCCGAGGCGTTGAAGGACGTCCGGTCGAGGTTCGCACCCCGCTGATCGGGCTATCGAAAGCCCAGATCGTCCAACTTGGGATGGAGTTGAAGGCCCCCTTGCAACTGACCTGGTCGTGCTACCGCGGCGGCCCCGTGCCGTGCGGTGCGTGCGACTCCTGCCATCTCCGAGCGAAAGGCTTTGCCGAGGCCGGCGTCGCCGACCCCGCCCTCGAGCAGTGAGCGATGAACTTGTGGTGTCGGAGATCTTTGGACCCACGTGGCAGGGCGAGGGGCCATCGGTCGGGCACCGGGCCGGGTTCGTTCGCCTCGGGCGCTGCAACCTCGCCTGCCAGTTCTGCGACACGGCGTACACGTGGGATTGGGAGCAGTACGACCCCGCGAAAGAGCTGACGAAGCGATCCGTCGACGACGTCATACGCGACTTAGAGAACATGAATGTCGAGCTCGTCGTCATCACCGGCGGCGAGCCCCTCCTCCAACAGCGTCATCTCGTCCCGTTGGTCGACGAGTGCGTCCGAAGGAATTGGCGGGTCGAAGTGGAGACGGCCGGCACCATCGCACCCACCCTCGATGGCGTCGACCGGTGGAGCGTCTCGCCGAAGCTGGCCAACTCCGGCATGTCCGTCGAGCGGCGTCGCAAGCCTGACGTGTTGCGAGCATTTGCGGCGACCGGGCGGACCATCTTTAAGTTCGTCGTCGTCGAATCGACTGATCTCGACGAGGTCGCCGCGTTGGTTGACGAGTGCGGGCTGCGCGACGTGTGGATCATGCCCGAAGGTACGGACCCCGAGACCGTCCTGCGCGGTCTGCGCGACCTGGCCGAACCCGTCCTGGCTCGAGGGTGGAACCTGACGCCCCGGCTCCACGTACTGATCTGGGGAGACCGCCGGGGGGTGTAGATCCATGCCATGGCTTGCCGAAGGATTCACGCACCCCGAGCGGGTCGAGCTCCCGACCGGCCACCACCTGCGTCCGATACGCGAGGCCGACGTCGACATCGACTATCCGGCGGTCATGGGCTCGGCCGAGCGGTTGCGAGCCAAGTACGGCGATGCCTGGGGTTGGCCGTCTCTAACGATGAGCTACGAGGCGGACCAGGAAGATCTGGCGCGCCACGAAGCCGAAATCGCCGCCCACGAGACATTCAACTACGCCGTCGTCGACGAAACAGAGACTGAGCTGGTCGGCTGTGTCTACATAGATCCGCCTGACGCGCAATCTCCGCCCGGGTGCCAGGCCGTCGCGTCGTGGTGGCTGGTCGACGATGCGGTCGGCACCGAACTCGAGTCGGCGCTCGATGACTTCGTGCCCCGCTGGCTGGCCGGCAGTTGGGGATTCCAGAACGTCCACTACTTCCCCTGACCCCGGACACGCGGCGTATTCTCGGCAAGGGTGCCTCTCATCGGCCGCCGGTCGTCGGTGGCTCCTTCAGAGGGCATGGTTCGAATTGTCCGCTTATGTGGGCGGCACACTGAGCCGGGAGGGTCGCGAATGGTGATGGCGCGTTGCCAACCCGGCGACGCCGGCGCAGAGGACATCCCCGAGCCGTTCTCCTACACCT
>CAXMLU010000791.1:0-6710 GCA_964194255.1 uncultured bacterium | reverse complement strand
CCGCCCGAGTAGGTCTTGACCGGCCGGTCGGCGGCGTCGACCAGGCCGAGGCGCTCGAGAGACTCCACCGCCCGCTCCTTGGCCAGCCGCGTGCCGAGCCGGTAGAGCTGCCCGACCATGACCAGGTTCTCGCGACCCGTCAACGTATCGTCGACGGCCGCGTATTGCCCGGCTAATCCGATCATGGTCCGCACCGTGTGGGGATCACGCTGCACGTCCACGCCGGCGACCCGCGCCCGACCGGCGTCCGGCGACAAGAGGGTGGAAAGGATCCTGACCAATGTGGTCTTGCCGGCGCCATTAGGACCCAGGAGGCCCTGCACGGTCCCGGGCGGGACGACGAGATCCACACCGTCGAGTGCCTGCGTCGTCCCAAACGCCTTGCGTACGCCCTCGACTTCGATCATCGTCGTCAGGGACGAGGAATCAGATGCGGTCACCGACCGACCGTACACCCGCGTTTAGCCGGTGAGATACAGGAATCCGTAGCCCTCGTCGCGGGCGCTCACGCCTGACGAACGGAGGGCCACGTCCCAATCTCCGCGGACGGTCGGATCCGTCTCTTCCATGCCGTGATCAGCCACAAGTACGAACGCCGTCTCCTCCCAGTGGCCGGATTTCTCCACCGCGCCGAAGATCCGACCCAGGCGGGCGTCCGTGTCCCGCACCGCCGCCGCCGCCATTTCCGAATAGGGCCCACCCTCGTGGAAGGCGGCATCCGTCAGGGTGAAGTTCACCCAGGTGAAGGCGGGCGTCGCCCAGGCGCGGCCGCGATACGCACCGCCCCAAATCCCGCAGAACTGCTCGACGGCGGTGTGGTCGGTGCGCGACGACCAGCGGTAGTCCTTGCTCGGCCGCACGAATCGCGCGCTGGCATCGGGCAACTCATCAGGCCCCGGAGGCCGCTCGAGCGCCTCGCCTCGCCGGATGAAATCAAAGGTCGAGAAGTCGGCGCCGACATCGCACGGCTCGTTGATGGAGGCGGTGACGCTACCCGGCAGGGCCCGCTTGACGGCGTGGTGAATCGTCTCGACGTTGGAGTCCAGCCAGCGCATGGCGGTCGGCCACGTGGCCGGCGAGTTCGTCACCACCTGCGCGCCCGAGGTCCGGTCCACCCAGGCGTTGTGCAAGATGCCATGGTGGCCGGGGTGACACCCGGTGAGTATGGCCGTGTGGTTGGCCAGCGTGACCGTCGGCAGAGACGAGACGGCTCCGTGACGCAAAGCCACCCCCGCCTGTATCAATCGGGCCACGTTGGGCGCCTGGCCCCGGGCGGCCAGGTCGTACAGGACATTGGCATTGGTCCCGTCGAAGAGCAGCCCCACGACGTGGCGAGCGGCCGGGCCGCGGCTATCGACGATCTCAGACACGACCTGGCCGTCCTGGCGCGCCAGCCGCGGTTCGCAGCCGAGCAGGGCCAGGACGGTCGGCGCCACATCAACCAGCCGACAGGCCCGATCCGACATACCCAGTTGGCGGACGCCGGCGCCGGCGGCGATGAACGGCGCTCTCGCCTGGACGACGCCGATGGAGCCGTGCTCTCCGAGATGGCCGCCCTGATCCGCCCAGTTGTGTGACGCCGAGTGCACCACACACAGGTCCGGAGCCGAGGGGTGGTCGAACAGCTGCGCGAACTGATCGAACGCGAAGGGATACGCATTCACTTGGCGGTGGGGATGAACGGCCTGCCGCTCCTCGTCGAGCGAACCAAATCGCCCTGGATCCTGATTGGCGACCGGATCGCTTCCGTCCGTTGACTCCACCACGTAACGCCAGCCCTCGCCCTCTGGCTCACGACGGAACCGCACGTGCCCCTCTGCCGACGCCACGTCGTAGTGTCCGGGTTCTGGCGACCAGGCGACCATGTCGACGATCGGTTCGAGGTCATCGCCAAGCAGTATCTCAAGGGCGCGAGCGCGGACCTTGGCGGGGGCGGGTTCGAGGACGGTCACGCCTGCATCGTAAGGGAACGTGGGCACCACACCCCCTTTCCCCAACTCGCCTTCCTACACTTGTTGGCGGTGGAGACTTCCGTTCGCTCGGTAGTGGCCCGGCCGGCCCCGATGTTGCGGCCCTACGTCGGTTCCTATCGCGGGTATCTGCATGAGGGTCCGCCCGGGGTACATCGGGGGCTACCGTCCCGACACCTGACGTTCATCATCAGCTTGGCGGATCCGGTCGACATCACGCGCATGCCCGATGACCTGCAGGCACCGGGTGCCTATGGCGCCTTCATTGGTGGGCTGCACGCCACGCCGGCGACCATCCGCCACGACGGATACCAGCACGGCATCTCGATCGATCTCACCCCTCTGGGGGCTCGGGCCCTGCTCGGCGTGCCCGCCGGTGTCCTCGCCTACCACGTCGTGCACCTCGAGGACCTCGTCGGCCGCGCGGCCATCGAGCTGGTCGACCGGCTGACCGGCGCGGTTGGCTGGGCCCAGCGATTCACCTCGCTCGACGACGTGCTCGGTCGTTGTGTCGTCGACACTGACGGCGCTCCACCGGAAGTGAATCGGGCATGGCGCCGCTTGATCACCACCGGCGGGGCCATTGAGGTCGGCGCGCTGGCCCAAGAGGTCGGGTGGAGCCGGCGGCATCTGGCCGAGTTGTTCCGCCGGGAAGTGGGACTCTCCCCCAAAGTCGCGTCGCGGGTCCTCCGCTTCGAGAAGGCCCGCCGTCTCCTGGAGCAGCCGCGCCGGCCGGCGCTGGCTGACGTCGCGGTGGCCAGCGGCTACTACGACCAGTCCCATCTCGACCGCGACTGGCGGGAGATCGTTGGGTGCCCGCCGACGACCTGGATGGCCGAGGAGCTCCCATCCGTACAAGACGCCACCGGGCCGGTTGGTTCAAGCTGAGCGTATGGAAACGACTGCAACCGCACCGACCGTATGGCCCGCCCTGCGCTGCGACGACGCGCCGGGTCTGATCACCTTCCTCGTGGATGCCTTCGGGTTCGAGAAAACACTTGTCGTCCCCGGCGAGAGCGAAGGACTGGTTGCTCATGCCGAGTTGAAGTGGCCGCTCGGCGGCGGTGTCATGCTCGGCTCGGATCGAGAGCCGGAGGACGACCTGCACGCCCAGCTCCCAAACGGCCCCGCGTCGATCTATGTCGTCACCGACGAGCCCGACGCGCTCTTCAAACGAGCCGAAGCGGTCGGCGCCAAAGTGGTGCAGGGACTGAAGGACGAGGACTACGGGTCCCGTGGCTTCACCGTCGTGGACCCGGAGGGCAACTACTGGAGCTTCGGGACCTACCGGGGAGCCTGAGGCCGGTCACCGTCAGGCTCCAACGTACCGGCCCGGATCGGCTTCGAAGGCCGCCTGACAACCAGGCGCACAGAAGAAGAAGTCGACGCCGTTGTGGTGGGCGCGGTATCGGGCGGTTGTGATCGGTACAGCCATGCCGCAGACCGGGTCGACGGCGACGGGAGTGGGCGGCACGGGCGTCGAGGAGACGAGCTGGCCCGCGGCGCGGCGGGCGACGAGGTCGGCCAGGACGGCCACTCCGATCTCGGCGTTCTCAATTGGCCCGAGGTCGAGTCCCGCGGGCGAGATCACCCGAAGAAGCTGCTCGCTGGTCACGCCGTGTTGGCGGAGGACGTCGAGGGTGGAGGCGGCCCGCTTGGCCGACGCCACCAATCCGATGTACCCGGCGTCGGCGGCCAGGGCGGCCTCGAGGGCCAGGTCGTCGTAGTGCCCCTGGGTCGCCACGACGATGGCGGTGGCCGGGCCGACGCCGAGTCCGGAGAGATCGAGCGTGGTCCGAACGAGGTGGGGAAAGGGATGGTCTGCAGGCACGCCGCCGTCATCTACCACTGCGACATCCCAGCCGAGGGCGGCGGCCAGCGACGCGAGCGTGAACACCGCCGGCGATCGACCGATGGCCACTACCTGCGGAACGGGTAGGAAGGGTTCGAGATATACCTGCATAGCCCCCTCGCTCTCGCACGCCATCGGTACGGTCACCATTCCCTCAAGGGACCCACCGTTGAACTCGTCGGGTTGACCGAGAAACAGCAGTCGGGGGCGTCCGTCGGCCATGGCCTGATGCGCCTGGCGCACGACCGTGGGTTCGGCGCACGCGCCACCGAGCCACCCGTGGACCGAGCCGTCCGTTCGGATCAGGGCCTTCGAGCCAACCTGTCCAGACGAGGGTCCTCGCCGCCAGACGACGGTGGCGAGCGCGTAGGTCTCGCGCCGGGCCGCCAGGCCAACCGCATCGGCGAGGATGCGGACATCCATCTCAGCCGCTGGCGGACTGAATGGCGGCCCACACCCGATCAGGGAGAAGCGGCATGTCGATGTTGCGCACCCCGAGGTGGGCGACGGCATCGATGACCGCGTTGACGAACGCGGCGGGGGAACCGACCGTGGCCGACTCACCGACACCCTTGGCTCCGATGGGATGGTGGGGTGAGGGTGTGCAGGTTTCGAGCAACTCGAAGCGCGGCGTCTCCCATGCCGTGGGGATGAGGTAGTCCATAAAGTTTCCACCGATGCAATTTCCTTCGTCGTCGAAGGTGATCCACTGCATCTTGGACATGGCAAAACCTTCGGTAAGACCACCGTGGATCTGGCCTTCGACGATCATCGGGTTGATGCGCACGCCGCAGTCGTCGAGCGCGACCATGCGTCGCACCTTCCACTCCCCGGTCTCGGCGTCGACATCGACGACGACGACATAGCTCCCGTACGGGTAGGTCAGGTTCGGGGGGTCGTAGTAGTGGACGCCCTCGAGGCCGTGTTCCATCCCCTCCGGCACGTTGGTATAGGCGGCGAAGGCCACGTCCTGGATGGTCACGGCGCGGTCGGGGGTGCCCCGGACGAAGAGCTTACCGTTCTCCAGTTCGATGTCGGCATCGGCCGCCTCAAGGAGGTGCGCGGCGATCCGCTTCGCTTTCTCGGCCAGCTGGCGGGAGACCATCGCCGTCGCCGCGCCGCCGACGGGCGTTGAGCGCGACGCGTACGTTCCCAACCCGTAGGGCGTGTTGTCGGTGTCGCCTTCCACCACCTTGACATCGGTCACCGGGATGCCGAGCTCCGAGGCGACAATCTGGGCGAACGTCGTCTCGTGGCCCTGGCCTTGCGACTTCACCCCGAGCTTGAGAATGGCCTTGCCAGTGGGATGGACCCGCAGCTCGGCCGAGTCGAACATCTTCAACCCGGCGATGTCGTACGTCTTGGACGGTCCGGCGCCGACCGCCTCGGTGAAGTGGGCGATGCCGATGCCCATCAGCCGACCCTCGGCCCGGGCGGCCACCTGCTCTTTACGCAGCTGTTCGTACCCGACTTCGTCGAGCGCCATGCGAAGCGCCGTCGGGTAGTCGCCCGAGTCGTAGACGAAGCCGGTCGGTGACTCGTAAGGAAACTGCCCGGGTTGGATGAAGTTCTTGAACCGCAGCTCGGCCGGGTCGATACCGAGCTCGTAGGCCGCCGTCTGCACCAGCCGTTCGATGAGGAACGACGCCTCGGTGATGCGGAAGGAGCATCGGTACGCGACGCCACCCGGAGCCTTGTTGGTATACGCCCCCGTGCAGACGACGTGGGCAGCCGGATAGTCGTAGCTGCCGGTGACGACATGAAACAGTCCGGCCTTGAACTTGGTGGGCTGGGCGTCGGCATAGAACGCACCCTGATCCGACAGCATGTTGACGCGAAGGGCGAGGATCTTGCCTTCGTTGGTGAGGGCCAGCTCGCCCTTCATGTGGTAGTCGCGGGCGAATCCGGTGGAGATGAGATTCTCGCTACGCGTCTCGATCCACTTCACCGGCCGGCCGATGAGCAGCGATGCGGCCGTGGCGACCACGTAGCCGGGATAGATCGGCACCTTGTTGCCGAACCCGCCGCCGAGGTCGGGACTGATGATGTGGATGTTCTGCTCGGGCAGCCCGGCGACCAGCGCGAATAGTGTGCGATGGGCATGGGGTGCCTGCGACGTGAGCCAGATGGTCGCCTGGCCGGTCACGGAGTTCACATCTGCCACGACCCCGCAGGTCTCGAGCGGCGCCGGATGGGACCGGGGGTAGAAGGTCTCCAACGAGACGATCCGGTCGGCGCGGGCGAAGGCGGCTTCGGTAGCGGCTGCGTCGCCCGACTCCCATTCGTAGACGCGGTTGTCGGTCTGGCCTTCCTTCTCGTCGCGTATGAGGGGGGCACCGTCGGCCAGGGCTTGTTGCGGCGTGGTGACGGCCGGGAGGACGTCGTAGTCGACCTCGATCAGTTCGAGGGCGTCTTCGGCGACGTAGCGATCAGTGGCCACGACCGCGGCGACCTCCTGGCCCTGATAGCGGACCTTGTCGGTCACCAGCACGGCCTGGGTGTCCCCCGACAGCGTCGGCATCCACGCCAATCCGTGCTCGGCCATCAACGCGCCGGTCACGACGGCTACCACACCGTCGAGGGCGGCCGCGGCCGAGGTGTCGATGCTGCGGACCCGGGCGTGGGCCACCGGGGCGCGCAGGATGGCCAGGTGCAGCATGCCCGGCAGTACGAGATCATCCAGGTAGTTGCCCTGCCCCTCGATGAAGCGGGCATCCTCGTGGCGGCGGACGCTGTGGCCGATGCCGCCGATCTCCACCGGCGTGGCCGGCTCGCTAACGGTCGTCATGACCCTCCTCAACTCGGTGTGCTGGTGGACGAGGCCGCCGCCGCCAGGATGGCGTCAACGATGTTCATGTATCCGGTGCAGCGGCACAGGTTGCCCGAGA
>CAXMLU010000790.1:0-2174 GCA_964194255.1 uncultured bacterium | reverse complement strand
CCCGTCAGGGCGTGCGGACGGTGGTCAACACGCACCACCACGGCGATCACACGTACGGCAACTTCGTCTTTCCGGAGGCAACGGTCATCGCCCATGAAAGGAGGTTCCCATGACTGCCTGGACATTGCGGATGCCGCGGTTCGTGAGCTTCGGCGCCGGAGCGCTGTCGGATCTGGAAGAGCACCTCTCCGTGCTCGGCCGGGGCGAGATCCTGCTGGTCACGGATCCCCGAGTGGCGGCCGCCGGCGTCGTCGACGGTGTCGAGAAGGTGGTGAGCGGGGCGGGCTTCGCCCCTGTCGTCTTCGACGCCCTCGATCCCCAGCCGGACATCGAAGCCATCCAGCGCGCCGTCGACACCGTCCGCCAACGACCCTACGCCGCCATCGTCGCCGTCGGGGGTGGCAGCGTCGTCGACCCCGCCAAGATCATGGCTCTGCTCTCCACCAACGACGGATCCGTGCGCGACGTGGTCGAGTGGTTCGGTCAGGGCTTCGGCCGGGAGCGCTCGCTCGCCGGTCCCCTTCCGCTCTTCACCGTTCCCACCAACATCTCCGGAGCCGACTTCGTCCCCGCCGCCGCAGTGACGGACCGGGCGGCGGGAACGAAGTTCGCCAACTGGTCGCTCGGGCTGATGCCGGCCGGCACGTTCGTCGACCCGGCCAACACCGCGACGCTTCCTCGCGACGTCCTCGTCGACGCGGGCCTGGACTCCTTCAGCCACGCGCTGGAAGGGCTCACGGGCCGCAAGGCCAGCCCACTGGCCCGGCACCTGGCGATCGATGCGGCGGCCCGCATCTACCGGGCCCTTCCCGTCGTCGACTCGTCCCCCGACGACGCCGCGGCCCGGGAGGAACTCTGCCTCGGCTGCGTGGAGTCGGCCCTCGTGATCGCCAATACCCGCGCCGCCGCCATCCACGGGCTCTCGTACCCAGTGAGTGCGACGTTCCCGATCTCGCACGGCCGCAGCAACAGCCTGCTCGCCCCGGCGGTCGTCAGGTTCAACAGTGCGGCGGTCAAGAAGGAGTACGCGGCACTGGCGGCCGCTCTCGACCTTCCGACGACGGACGAACCGGGTGAGGCGCTCGCCAAGGCGATCTCACGGATGAATCATGAACTCGGTCTCCCGGCAGATCTGAGCGAGTTCGGGATAGGCGTCGAACACATTCCCGACCTGGTGGCTAAAGCGGAACGGAACCGTTGGTTCTTCGACGAAGCGAACCCCCGGCCCGCGTCGAGCGAGGATCTCGCCCAGCTCTACCGTGAAGCGCTTGGAGGGTCGTGATGAGCTTCGAACTCGCCGTTCTCGGCTCATCGGGCATGTACCCCGACACGGCCAAGGCCTGTTCCGGCTACCTCTTCCGCACGTCGGACGCCCAGGTGATGGTGGACTGCGGCCCGGGGTCGACGGTCAACCTCGGGAGGTTCACGACCTACGAAGCGATCGACGCCATCCTGCTCACGCACCTCCACACCGACCACTGCCTCGATCTGATCGGCTTCTACTACGCCCGCTGGTTAAATCCGGCCGGCCCCCAGCCGATCGACGTCTACGCGCCGCCGGGAGCCGCCCACCAGCTCCGAGCAGTCATCACCCCCGACGCCACGGAGGCGTTCGAAGAGGTGTGCCGGTTCCGGACGATCGCGGCCGGCGACAAATTCGATATCGGCCGCCTGTCCTTCCAGCTCTTCGAGAGCCGACACCCGGTTCCGACCGTATCGGTGCGGGTCTCCTGCGACGACACGGTGGCGGTGTACTCCTCCGACTCGGAGGGCGGTGCTCCGCTGGTGGAGGCCGCGGCAGGCGCCGACCTGTTGCTCTGCGAGGCCACCTGGGAAAGCGACGCCGCACACGTGGCGGCCGGAGGCCACATGTCAGCCGGCCGGGCCGGCGCCGTCGCCCGGAACGCCGGGGTCGGCCGCTTGGTACTCACCCACCTACGGCCGGGCAACGATCCCGAACGTTCCATCGCCGAGGCCCGACGCTTCTTCGCCGGTCCCATCGAGGTCGCCAACGACGGAGACGTCTGGATCCTGGCACAGTAGAAGTCATGAGCGAGGTCTCGCTCCGCGACTGCGGCGACCTGCCGGCACCGACGGTCGAGGAGGTGGCCGACGGCGTCTTCGCCTACGTGCAGCTGGACGGGAGTTGGGGGCTCAACAATGCCGGCATCCTG
>CAXMLU010000789.1:0-3895 GCA_964194255.1 uncultured bacterium | reverse complement strand
GAGCCACTCCGGGCTGAGGAATCGGGCCACATCCCTGGTCTAGCAGCGGGTCGGGCCCGGCGAGGAACCGGTCGTCTGTCGGTCGGCGGGCTTGAGCGCCTAATCTGCGGCGCCCACAGTGTGCGAGAGGAGAAACCATGCCCAAGGTCGCCGTCCTGGCCAAAATGACCGCCAAGGAGGGACAGGGCCAAGCATTGGTCGAGGCGCTCAGCGGCATGATCAAAGCCGTCGGAGATGAATCGGGCACCGAGATCTACGCCCTCCACATCGACGCGGCCAACGACGACGTGGTGTGGTTCTACGAGCTGTACACCGACAAGGAATCCCTGGGTGCCCACAGCGGCAGCGATGCGATGAAGGCCCTCGGACCCTCGCTGGGACCGTTGCTGGCGGGTCGGCCGGAGATCAACCTGCTCAATCCCGTGCAGGCCAAGGGTCTGACGTTTAGCTGAGTAACTGAGTGGCGCATCACTCGTGCATGTCGAGGAGACCGGTGAACCCCGACGGAACGTGGCGACCGAAGATCAACTGTTCGAGGATCCCGATGCCGGTGGCGCCATCGTCCCGCCGCACGCGACACAGCAGCTGGATGTGCTGGAAGAACGGGTCGGCTTCGTCGATCTCGGCCGTCACGTACGTCTCGCACGTGACCTCCAGCGCACCCTGGTAGACACCGTGTCCGCACGTCGGGTGGGTGTAGCCGAGTCCCCTCATGGCGAACGGATAGAGCGGCTCGAAGTCCAGCCGTCGCTTCCCGCTGGGAAACTCGAAGTCCAGCGCGAAGCTGGCGGCGTGACGGGTGCCGGGCTTGTACGTGCGCTCGTAACGGGCCGTCCCCGACTCCACCGGTGCGGACAACGGGTCGGGGGCGGAGACTGGCGCCCACAGCGCTTCGGTGTGCCACTGCTCGCCGGCGGGTGTTTCGTTCACGTCCCAGAGATAGGACGCGTCCTCGAACTGAACGGGTGCCCACAGCCAGTAGAAGCCCGGCTCACCGTCGGGCGCGGTCGCGCCTCCCGGGCCGCCGAGCGGACGGCTGCCCCACGATCGGTCTCGCGTGCCCCACCAATCCGTGGGTGACACCGACACCGTGCGGCCGCCCGCCGTGATGGTGCCCGACCAGGTGCCGTTCTGGGTAAGGCGGGTGTAGTCGAGGACCGGTCGCAGGCCGGGGCCCCAGCGGTACGGGGTCTCTTCAAAAGCCGGGCTCCGAGCCGTGAAGAGAAGGTTGGCGGCCACGCCTGAGCCGTCGGGACCGGTATCGGAGACCGCCACCCGGAGCTGGCGCAGCGGCTCCACGATTTCGACTCGGACCGGACCGACCTCGGTGTCCAGCCGGTCGGCGCCGAGGAGGCGCGATGCGAGCACGTTGTGCTGTACGCCGTCGAGGATGACGGCGAATGCGCCGTCCATGATATTGCGGCCCGGGTACATGCCCAGCGCGCAGGCGAAGTAGGTGGTGGCGTCGCGGTCGTAGCCGTTGAAGAAGAACCGGTCGTAGGTATTCGGGTCGGTCCCTGTGTCGCGCACCGGCCGCGATGTCTGATGGAGCGGATAGTCATCGCCGGGTGTGATCATGGGAACGCCGGCTTGACACCGATGGGGAGGTAGTAGTCCCCGGATCCTTCCGTAGAGGTGTTCGTTCCTTCCATCGGTTCGATCAGGTCGTACAGCCCGTTGCCAATGGTGTCGCGAGGTACCTGCCAATCGATCTGGTCGGCCACGCCCGCCACCTCGGCGAACGGGCGCGGAAAGGTGAAGTAGACGTAGGCGCCGCAACGGATCTTCTCGGCGCGCGTCATGGCCGCCACGTTGCGGTAGTGCTGAGCCTGCGCGCGGCGGACCTCGGCCACGAGCTCATCCAGTTCGTCAAGGTCCACTTCCTTCAGGCGGCGGTCGGGCGTGTCGGTTGTGAACAGTGAGAAGCCGACGAGGTGGTCAAGGTAGTCCTCGGGTTCGGTGATCGACGTGCCCCAATCGTTGACCTTGAGGCCGACGTTCTCGAGCACGATCGTGCAGGTGAGGTTGGAGTAGGGCAGGCCGGCGGCCACATCGGACCACCAGAAGTCGCTCCGCGCCATGCGGTAAAAGTCGCGCACCAGGGCGACCTGATCGGGATGACCCGGGACCGGGTACGGGCCGCTGTCGCCGGTTCCGACCCGCGTGTCGAAGTACAGCAGGAACAGGTAGTTCATCACCGTGGCGTTGAACCGCTTGATCCGCGCTCGCTCGGTCTCCTCGGCCACCGGACGAACGCCGCCCATGAGCACGTTCATCACGTCGGGTCCGTAGGGCCGGACGACGAAGCCCGCATCCCACGCCTGGCGGTGGCCATCGCCGCGGTAGGCCATCGCCGCCCGTTCCCAGAAGTCAAGCACCTCGTTCACCGACGCCGCGGAGTCCTCGACCAGGTCGAAGGTGGTGAGGGCCTTCCGCCCCGTTAGGAAGATGTTGGCCGTTGACCACAGGTACACCGGGTTGACCTGGATGCCCGGATGGCGTCCGGCCGGGCCGATGCGCTCGGCCGGTAGCGCGGCGTCGATGGTTCGGACAATCTCGGGATGCCGGAACCAGCATTCGGCCGCCGCCACCAGGATATAGGCGGTGACCGGGATGAGCGCCGACTCGAGCGACGTTCGCTCGGCCGTCATGGCGGCGGTGACCGTTGAGTGGTAGGCGATCAGACGATTGGCGTTGAGGGTGAGTTCGTCCGGCGCGGTTGACATCGGTGCCGGTTCTAGCATCGCCGGGATGGAGGAGATCGGGCGGGGCCTCAAAGTGTTCGACCACGACCCGGTCCGCGGGGTATGGCGGCCGCTGACCGGACCGGATGACGTGCTCGACCTCATGGACACCGGGGCTGATGGCGTCGTGGCCGTGGTCCGCGATGCGGGGGCGACGTTCCTCGCGCCGCTCTATCACCAGTTGACCGCCATCATCTGCACGAGCGGTACGCCGCGCAGCCACATGGGGATCGTGAGCCGCGAGTTTCAGGTCCCGTGCGTGATGGCGGTCGCGTTCACCCAAGGTGAGCCACCGCCGGGCACCGAGGTCGAGGTTGACTGCTCGGGCGCAGACGGCATCGTGCGGGCGTGACGCATGCGCGGCTCGGTCCCGGAGCCGAGCGTCGCCACCCGCCAGGTCCGGAACCCGACTGGGTCGAGTCGTGGTACTTCGACTTTGCCGCCGTCGACGCTAGCCTGGCCGGGTATGCCCAGCTGGTGCTGGTGCCGCACGCTCGCACCGCCGCGTATTGGGCGGCGGTGGTGGGAGATGGGCGACCGTTGTTGACGCTGCGGGAGAGCGAGGCGTCGCTTCCCCGCCCACCCGGATTGGAACTGCGGGCTCAGGGTCTGTGGGCCGACCACGTATGCGAGACGCCGAACGACCACTGGACGGTGGGCCTGGAAGCCTTCGCCGTCGCGCTCGATGATCCCGACGAAGCGGTGCGCGGTGAGCGCGGCGATCTGGTCGCGCTGGGATTCGATCTCGAATGGGAGGCGGAGAAGGAACCCGAGGCGGCCCCGGACGGTTACCGCCAAGCCTGCACGGTGTACGGCGAAGTGCTCATCGGCACCGAGCGCCTCCCGGTGCAAGCGCCCGGTCACCGCCGCCACCAGTGGGGCCCGCCCCGATGGCCGTCGCGGTTGGCCGGTCGGTTGGCCGACGGCACCTGGTTCGCGGCTGATGACGTCCCGCCTCCACCCGCGTCCGTGACCCTTGGCCCACTGTGCCTCGACGTTGAGGTCCAGCACCGCGCGCCCGTCCTGCTCAGCGGGATCGGGTCGGCGCCCACCCCTTTCCCCCACGCCCTATGCACCGTACGTGGCGCGGACGGCCGCACCGGCGTGGCCTGGGCGGAGTGGCTCAGTTCATCGGATGCACCGGCGGGGGG
>CAXMLU010000788.1:0-1502 GCA_964194255.1 uncultured bacterium | reverse complement strand
CTCGACTTTCGTGATCTTCAGCTGGTTTGCAGGAGTTCGAGCATGGCTGTCGACGGCTGGGGAGTCGGGGGTGAGGGGCGGGCAAGGAAGGGGCGATCGACGACGAACCGTGAGGTGTCAACGACTCACGGAGGTCGCCGCCGATGCCCGTCCTGCCGTCTTCGCTCAGCTCGATCCTGTCCCTGCTTTCGCCGGCGTTCACGGCGCCGACGTTCGAGATCTTCAAGGCGCTGGTCGGCGGCTTGATCGGCCGCGTTGGTGAGCACACGGTTACCGGTATGTGGCAGGCGGCGCGCCTCGCCGGGCGCCTTCATCACTCCCGCGGCCACGACTTCTTCGCCCGCGCCGCCTGGTCACCCGACCGTCTTGGGTTGCTGGTGCTTGACTTCCTGGTTGAGCGCTTCGTCGATCCGGGGGCGCCGCTGGCGCTCGCCGTCGACGGCTCTGTCTTCGCGCGGGCGGGGCGCAAGGTGTACGGGGCGGTCTGGCATCACGACTCGTCTGCCGCGCCCGGCGGGCGCGGCTTCAAGTTCGGCAACTGCTTCGTCGTGGTGGGGCTGGTCGTCCGGATCGGGGCGCTCGGCGAGCGTGCCTGGTGTCTGCCGGTGCTCTTCCGGCTATGGCGGCCGACGGCGAAGCCGACCAAGCAGGACGCGCAGCCGAAGCGGCGGCCCTCCCAGCCCGAGCTGGCTGCGCTGCTGGTCGGGAAGGTCGCCGAGCGCTTTCCAGGGCGCCAGATCGATGTCGTGGGCGACGCCGCGTTCGGCTGCAGGGCGATGGCCCCGGCCTCGGAGCGCACCACTCTGACCACACGGCTTCGCTCCAACGCCGTGGTCCACGCGCCGGCGCCGGCACGGTCGGGCCGTCCGGGCCGACCGCGGGTCAGGGGCCAGCGCCTGGGCAACCCCTCAGAGATCGCCGCCGCGGCCAGCGCAAGCGAGTGGCAGGGAGTCGAGGTCGCGGGCCGCGGCGCCGCGATCGTGCTCGTCGTGCGCGGCCTCTGGTACTCGGTCTTCGGCCCGGCCGCCGTCCAGGTCGTGATCGTGCGCGAGCCCGCAGACCAAGACGGCTACCGGATCGCGCTCGTCTCGACAGACGCGCACGCGACCGCCGCCGAGGTCATCGACCGCTACGCCGACCGCTGGTCGATCGAGGTCGCCTTCCAGGACGCAAAACAGACGGTCGGGGTCGGTGAAGCACAAAACCGCGTACGCCGGGCGGTCGAGCGGACCGTGCCGTTCGGCTTCCTCAGCCAAACGATCGCGGTCGCCTGGTACGCGCTCAACGCCGACCCCGCCGCCGACATCGACCGTCGCCGCCGAAACGCACCCTGGTACGTCCAGAAACGCCACCCCTCGATGCTCGACATCGTCGCCACCTTACGACGAGAGCTGATCCGCGCCGAATTTCAGGCACAAGCCGGGTGCGGGCGCTCACCGCAACAAATCAAGCTTCGCCCAACACCACGCATGAAAGCAGCCGCGTAGATCACGAAAGTCGAG
>CAXMLU010000787.1:0-3131 GCA_964194255.1 uncultured bacterium | reverse complement strand
ACCCGTGGCTGAACACGTCGTCGCGGTCGCCGCGAATGCGGACGATCTCCCGTCCCCGCACCGTCACCTCGAGTCCACACGTGGCCTCGCACAGCGGGCAGGTCCGGTACGACGTCGTCACCTCATCGGGCGCCATGGCCCGTCATGGTACGGCCACGGCGGGGGCCTGGGGTCCCCGCCGCGGCCGTACCCACCTCCTATGCCAGTCCCTTCGACGTGAGGTAGGCGGTGGCGACCGCCGTCGGGTCCTTCTTTGCCGTCTGGACCTGATCGTCCAGATTGATGAGGTCGTCGGTCGTCAAGGTGGATGAAAGCTTGTTCAGAGCCGCCGTGAGCGTTGCGTTGACCTTGTCCACACGGATCTCGGGGATCACGTTGCCCGCCTGCTGGAAGTTCTTGTCGTCGGTGAGTACCACGAAATTTTTGGCCTTGATCGTGGAATCCGCTGAGAACATCCGTGCGACCTGCACGTCGTTATTCGACAGCGCCGCCACGGTCAGAGGGCCACCCGCGTCAAGCACTTTGAAGTCCTTGAAATGGATCGCGTAGACGTCCTGAAGCCCCTTCAAGCAGGTGATCCGGGTAGCGCACTCGGATGGGCCTCCCATGACCACCTGGCTGCCGTTGGCCACCAGATCGGAGATCTTGGTCAGATTGAATTTCGTGGCCGTCTGCTGGTTGGCGACGATCACGTCGCCGTCCGTGGCCGGAGACGCGTCGAGAACCGTCAGATTCAAGGTTTGGAGGGCCGTCTTGAGCTTGGTCACCGTCTGATCGATGGGCAGGCCGCCCGGTGTTGTCTTGTCGACGAAGCCGAGCAGGTTCCCCGCGTATTCAGGGACGAGATCAATATCGCCTCTTTGAAGTGCGGGGGCGATGACCTCACGAGCGCCGATGTTCTCCTTGACGGTGACCTTGTATCCGGCCTTCTTCAACACTCCCTCGTACAGATGGGCCAACATGACATTTTCGGCGAAGTTCGCCGAACCTATGGTGATCGAGCCGAGAGCGGGCGTCGAGCTCGCTGTCGACGCACTTCCCGGAGCCGTCGTGACGCTGCTCTTGGAGCCGCCACCCGAGCCACAGGCCCCGGTCCACAGGACCAGAGCAGCAAGGCTCGCCCCGACGGCACCTACACGGTGCAACCGCATGGGTCGTTCTTCCTTCCTGTTGTCGTTGCTGTGGCGGGGGACCCCGCCACATCTGTTGCCGGCACTACGACGCCGGCGCGAATTTCTCGACCTCCTTCGCTTCGACGGCGACCACGGCCGCGCCCGGCATGGCTGATCCCTGGTGGCGCAAGCCCGCGGGGGTGAGCGCGCGCTGGGCGGCACCCAGTCCGATCTCTGTCGACAACGAGAGGATGACGACGAGCACCGCACCGCCCAACAGCTGGCCGCTGTCCTGCTGGCCGATACCGTCGATGATGTACCGACCGAGGCCGCCCCACGCCACCACCGCGGCCAGGGTGGCCGTGGCTACTACCTGCACGCCCGCGGTGCGAACGCCAGCCATGATCAAAGGAATAGCGAGAGGAATCTCCACTCTGCGCAGCATCTGCCACCCGGTCATGCCCATGCCCTTGGCCGCTTCCCGGACATCTGGATCCACCTCGCGGATGCCGACCGACGCGTTGGTGACGATAGGCGGGATGGCCAAGGCCAGCAGGGCCAAAAATGCCGGCTTGGCTCCGATGTGAAAGAGCTGCGCCCCGATGACCAGGATGGCGAAACTGGGGATGGCCCGGCCGATGTTGGCCAGATTGACTCCCACGACGGCGCCCCGATTGGTGTGGCCGATCAGAAGGCCGATCGGCAGCCCGATGAGCAGGGCGGAGAGGACCACGGCGAGAGACATGGCGACATGCTCCTCGAGCCGGTGGGGGATGCCCTGCGAACCTCGCCAATGGTCGCCATTGGCATACCAGCGGTAGAGGTCGCGAACCGACAGTGAGATGACCGCAGGCAACGACATGCTCAGGCTGTCCTCGGGCGGCGGGCCCACGGCGTGATAATCCGCTGGAGGCCGATCAGCGACAGATCAGCAGCGACCGCCAGCGCGACGGACAGCCCGGCGCCGACGGTTACGGGGGTTCGGTCCTGATTGTTGAGCCCGGAGTAGATGAGCTGGCCCAGACTGTTCTGGCCAATGAGAGCCGTAACGGTGACCAGTCCTATGGTCGTCACTGTGGCGATGCGGATCCCGGCCACGATGGCCGGCACGGCCAGCGGGAAGTCAATGCGGAACAGCTGGCGCGCCGGAGTCATCCCCATACCCCGGGCCGCCTCGCGGATCTCGGGCGGAACCGCATCGAGCCCAGCGGTCACGTTCCGCACGAGGATCAGCAGGGTGTAGCTCACCAGGCCAACCTCCGCGGTCGTCCTGGTGAGCCCAGTGATCGGAACCAGCAGGGCGAAGAGCGCCAGCGCCGGAATGGTGTACAGCACGCCAGCCATGCCGAGGATCGGCGCCGCCAGCCGCCGGTAGCGCCAGGCCGCCAGGCCCAGCGGAAGAGAGATGGCGAGGCCGATAGCCACAGCCACGGCCGTGAGCTCGACGTGCTGGCGGAGGGCATCGAGGATGCGATGGGACGACTGGGTGACATAACTCCACCGGAGCCACTGCTGACCGACGTCGGCGAGCAACGAGTTCCCCCCCACAGCCAAGACGCTATCTCGCCAGTAGCCTGCGATGGCCATGATTCGTCTGGACCAGGTCACGAAGCGGTACGGGGACGGCGCGGTCGCCGTCGACCGGCTGTCACTCGAAGTGGCCACGGGCGAGCTGTGCGTGCTGGTGGGGCCGTCCGGCTGCGGCAAGACCACCACCATGAAGATGATCAACCGGCTCATCGAGCCGACCAGCGGGCGCATCTTCCTCGACGACGAGGACGTGACCCACACCAACCCGGTCCTGCTGCGCCGGCGCATGGGGTACGTCATTCAACAAGTGGGTCTTTTCCCCCATCAGACCATCGCCGCCAACGTGGCCACCGTGCCCAGGCTGCTGGGGTGGGACCGGCGGCGCATATCCGCCCGGGTGGATGAGCTCCTGACGACCGTGGGACTTGATCCGAAGCGATACGCCGGGCGCTATCCCCACGAGCTTTCCGGCGGTCAGCGCCAGCGCGT
>CAXMLU010000786.1:0-6199 GCA_964194255.1 uncultured bacterium | reverse complement strand
CCCGCCGGCGACGGCGGCGACCCGGCTTCGGCCCGCCGGCCACCCGGCTTCGGCCCGCCGGCCACCCGACCCGGACCGGCGCCGGACCGCCGCGACCTCAAACGGCGTCGAGGACGACGCGGTTGCGGCCGGACACCTTGCCGGCGTAGAGCGCCCGGTCGGCGCGGCCGACGAAACGGTCGAGCGTCTCGGCGTGGTCCCAGCACGCCACGCCGACGGTACAAGGATGCTCGGGGTAGGACTCGACGAGGCGGGCGACCGCCTGGTGGGCCTCGCTGGCGCCTGAGCCGGCGAGCACGATGGCAAACTCGTCACCGCCGTATCGGGCCATGACGTCGTTGGAGCGGAGGCCGCGCTGCCATACGCGGGCGATGGACTTCAGGACCTGGTCGCCGGCCTGGTGGCCGCCGCTGTCATTGACCCGTTTGAAGTTGTCGACGTCGGCGAGCGCGATCGCCAGGGGTTCCCCCGTCCGACGGGCACGAGCCAGTTCGCGCTCGAGGACTTCCTCCCACGTACGCCGGTTAGCCAGGCCGGTGAGCGCGTCCGTCTCGGCCAGCACCTGCACGCGGCGGACCAGCCCGCCGATCAGGATCCCGGCGATCACCGCCGTGAACACGGTCACCATCCACTGGGCGACCACCGCCCGGTGCCCGGGCTGTGCACCCAACACGATGGCGTAGCTCACGCCGACGGCCACCGAATGCCAGTTAGCGGAGCGAAACGAGAAGAAGTAATACGCGTACAACAGGACCCACACGTAGAGCAGGGCCACCGAACTGGCCACATCGCCCGGATGCCAGAAGTACATGGCCAGGGAGATCGTGACCGTGCCCACAGACATGCACGCTTGGAACCACCACCGGGGCCAAGCCCGAGCCGGAAATACCCGCAGAAGGATCGCCATGATCAGCGCCAGGCTCGAGACCGCAGCCACCCCGGCTTCGTTCGACCCGGGGGGGTGGGGGAGCAGCAGCGCGAGGTAGCCGAAGACCGCACCCGCGCCGAAGAGCACGGCCGCTGCCTGCGCCTTGCTTCGCACCATTCGTCCCATCAACGCTCCCCGGTCAGGTCTCCCGTTCTATCGACCCGATTGGGGCTGCGATTAAGACTCCGCCGCGGCCCGCCGCGGCCTGAAACGGTCTGCCAGTGCTAGCTGGCCTGTTCGAGGAGGCGGCGGGCGATGACCTTCAGGGCCAGCGTCTCGTCCGCGCCCTCGAAGATCGAGAGCACCCGAGCATCTACGAAATAGCGGCTGACCGGGAACTCCTCGGCGTAGCCCATGCCGCCGTGCATCTGCATGGCCTCCCGGGTCACCCACTCCGCCGCCCGACAGGCGTAGGCCTTGACCATGGACGCCTCCAATGCACCCTCGCCCTTGGCCATGAGGCGCGCCACCTGGTAGCTGAACTGGCGGCAAGCCTGGATGAGGACGGCCATCCGGGCCAGCTTGGCCCGGGTGAGCTGGTAGTCGACCACGGCTTGGCCGAAGACCACCCGGTTCACGGCGTAGTCGTAACCGGCCTCGTAGGCGGCCTGCATCACGCCGACGGCCCGCGCCGCCGTCTGGAGCCGCCCGTTCTCGAAGCCCTCCATCTGGTAGTAGAAGCCGCGGCCCTGGCCACCCTCCTCGCCGATGAGGCAGTCGCCCGGCACCCGCCAGTTGTCGAACGCCACCTCATAGGAATGCATGCCCCGATAGCCGATGGTGTCGATGGCTCGGCCCTCCATCTTTCCGCCGCCGTCCTGGGTGAAGGCGAAACCGTGACCCTCGCCCCGCGGCTTCGGAACCACGAACAGCGAGAGGCCGCGGTGCGCCTTCGAGCGATCGGGATCGGTGCGCGCCAACAGCATCAGCACGTCGGCTCGCGCCGCGAACGTGCACCACGTCTTGACCCCGTTGATTAACCAGTCGCCGTCGCTCAGGGTGGCGCTCGCCTTCAGCCCGGCCACGTCGGAGCCAAAGTCAGGCTCGGTCACGGCCACGGCCACCATGGTCTCGGCGGTGGCGATCTTGGGGAGCCAGTGCCGCTTCTGGTCCTCGGTACCCCCGCGCACGATGGCCCGGGTGAGGATCTCCGGCCGCGTGATGAGCGATCCGCCGACGCCGAGTGAACCGCGGGACAGCTCCTCGGTGGCCACGACCATGCCGAGGTAGTCGCTTTCGCCTCCGGACGCCCAGCCCCCGTACTCCTCGGGCACGGAGAGCCCGAAGCCGCCCATCTCGGCCAGCCCGGCGATGACGTCCTCGGGAATGTCGCTGTTCGTGCGGTGGACGTGCTCGGCAACGGGGCGGATACGGTCGTCGGCGAAGCGGCGGAAGCTCTCCTGCACGAGTTCGAAGTCGGCGTCGAGGTGCCGGGGCCCTTGCTCCCCGCACAGTTCAGCCAGGAATGCCGGGCTGCGGAAGGTCCGGATGAACGGCAACGCTTCGTCGAGCGCCCCGGGCCCGCATCCCCAATCGTCCTCCCGGCCAAGGAGCTTGGACGCCAGGTCGGAGACGGCGTCGGCGACGAACGCGCAGGCGATGCGGGCTTCGACGTCGCCGTGCGCGCCGTAGTCGATCACCGCGCGGGCGATCTCCACGCCGGCGGCGGCATGGGCCAGGTCGTAGGCCACGACCTGGTTGGCGTCGAGTGATCCGAGCTGGCCCAGGCGCCGGGCACAACCATCGGCAACGCCCTTGGCCAGCTCTACGACCCGGCCGGCGGCGGCGAGGTCAGGGGTTGAAGACATGCGGGCAGGTTAAAGGTTCGGCGGTGCTCAGGTCGGGCTCAGGTCGGGCGCCGGGCGACCACGGTGACCAGCGGCGGCAGCACTACCGGATCGTCGCCGGGATCCACCTCGGTCAAGGCTTCGAGATAGGCGGCCACCGGGCCCGGACCGACGCCGGCGGGGGCTTCCGCCCACGCATCCACCAGTTGCAGGCCGGCGTCGCGAGCCAGCGCCGGCAGCAGCGCGCCGACGTCGGGATGGCGGGCGCCTGGCATGGACAGGGGGATCCCTCCGACCCGGCCGGCCGACGTGATCGGCTCTTGGGCGACCACCCATCCGCCGGCGCGGACGGCCTGGCCCATGCGACGCAACACAGCGACCGGTAGGTGGACGTGCATCAGCAGGAACCGGCAAAAGGCGAGGTCGACCGGCTCGGGCAACGTCAGGTCTTCCGCGGCCTGGGTCAGGGCGATGACCTGCGCCTGGGCGGCCTCGGCGGCGGCTAGGGCCACAACATCGCGAGCCTGAGGGTCGCTGTCCACTGCGTAGACGCGTCCGTCGCGGCCCACCACCTCGGCCAGCGCGACCGTGACGTCACCGCCTCCAGCACCCACATCAACGCAACGCCAACCCTCCCGGAGACCGAGCCGGTCGAGGGCCGTCGCGAGGGGCCGGCGGTAGACGTCGTTGCGCAGCCCGAGCTCGATCACGGCCCCGCACGCTACGCCTCCGGCAATACCCGCTTGGCGGCGGCCCGGATAAGAACAACCGCCCACGTGCGAAACGGCTTCCACGCTTCGGCCATGGCCCGAAATTGGGCGTCGTCGGGAGGCCCGGCGAGACCGTAGAGGCGACCGGCCAGTTGCAGTGCTTTGGGCTCGTTCACGGGCAGAACGTCGGCAAAGCCCGTACCCCGGACAACGATGAGGGCGCTGTAGAACGGCCCGATGCCCTTGATGGCCTGGAGGTGGTCCATGGCCGCCTCGGGGCCCATGGCCAAGAGGGTGCCGGTGTCGAGTTGGCCGTCGAGAGCGGTGCGGGCCACGCCGTGAAGTCGCTCAATCTTCTCTGGGTTGAGGCCTGGGAACGTGATCACCTCCAGCATCTGCCGGGGACTGGGTAGGGCGGCCAGGCGCTGGCCGGCGAGCTCGAACCCGGCCCCATGAGCCTCCGACAGTCGACGGCGGACGTCGGCCATCTGGGCTGCGGGGCGGCGGGCGCTCAGCACCACCCACGCGGCCGCTTCATACGCGGAATAGAACAACGGCGGTCGCAGGCCCGGCGCCGCCGCCTGGAGACGGCCGATGACCGGATCTCGTCGGCCCACATCGAGAAACTCTTCACCGTCGTAGTCGAGCGACAGCACGCGAGCCACTTGCCTGCGCACGACATCAGGGTCGGCATCACCAGTCATCCGGCACTCCACGCCACCCTCCGCCGGTCGAACCTCGACACCCACCTGGCCGCCGAACTCATGGCCGTCACTGTCGTCGCCGTCAACGCAGAAGGCCATCCGCATCACCCCGTCCCATTCGGGGTCGGCGCGCTGGCCGAATCCGAAGGTGGCCAGCTCGTGGAGCGAAAACGGTCCTTTGGCTTCGATGGTGAACGACATCATCGGCGTAACCTCCCGGGGGGAAGTATGGAGGACGAAGTCGCAGGTCAGACACGTGGGTGTGCTGCGCCTGGAAGAATGATCTCGATGACCAGCCCGGAGACCGTGCTCGCACAGAAGGTCGGCGACGCCATCGCCCACGCCTTCGGCGAGGAGTACGCGGGCACCGACCCAGTCATTCGCCCGTCGGCGCAACCGCAGTTCGGGGATTACCAGGCCAACGCGGCCATGGGGCTGGCCAAGCGGCTCGGGCTGCCGTCGCGGGAGGTGGCGGACAAGATCCTCGCCAACCTGGACGTCGCCGACATCTGCTCGTCGGCGGACGTGGCTGGTCCTGGCTTCATCAATCTGCGCCTCAGCGATGCGTGGGTGACCCGCGCCTTGGTGGCGGTGGCGGGTGACGAGCGACTCGGTGTGGCGACCGGGTCCGATCCCAAACGGGTGGTGATCGACTACTCCTCACCGAACGTGGCCAAGGAAATGCACGTCGGTCATCTACGCAGCACCGGGATCGGCGATGCCCTGGCCCGCGTGCTCGACTTCCTCGGCCATCAGGTGATACGTCAGAACCACATCGGCGATTGGGGCACGCAGTTCGGCATGCTGATCGAGCATCTGCTTGAGTCCGAGACTGTCGACGACTGGTCGGCGGCCCCGCCCATCGCCGACCTGGACCAGCTCTATCGTGAAGCTTCAGCCCGCTTCACCACCGACCCCCAGTTCGCCGAGCGGGCCCGGCAGCGGGTGGTGGAGCTCCAGTCGGGCGACCCGACGGTTCGCCGGGTCTGGGAGCACATCATCACCGAGTCCAAGCGCCATTGTCTCGACCTGTACCACCGCCTCGGAGTGAGCCTGACGGCGGACGATTTTCGGGGCGAGAGCGCGTACAACGACGACCTCTCCACCGTCGTGGCGGAACTGAAGGAAAAGGGCATCGCGGTGGTCAACTCCGGCGCGGTGTGCGTCTTTGTGCCTGGCACCGAGGCGCCGATGATCATTCAGAAGTCCGATGGCGGATACCTCTACTCGACGACCGACCTGGCCGCGGTGCGCTATCGCACCCGCCAGCTCGCCGGCGAGAGGGTCGTCTACGTGGTCGATGCTCGCCAGAGCCACCACTTCGAGATGCTGTTCCAGGTAGCCGCGATGGCCGGCTGGGTGGGGGAGGGCGTCCGGCTCGAACACGTTCCCTTCGGCACCGTGCTCGGCGAGGACGGCCGGCCCCTCAAGACGCGGGAGGGCGACCTGGTCAAGCTGGCAGACGTCCTCGACGAAGCCGAACAGCGAGCGGGCGACTTCATTCACGCCAAGAGCGGAGACATCGAGGGACTCGATCGGCTGGCCAGAGCAGTAGGGACCGGAGCCGTCAAGTACGCCGATCTGTCGACCCACCGCATCAAGGACTACCAGTTCCGCTGGGACCGCATGCTGAGCCTGGACGGCAACTCCGGCCCCTATCTCCAATACGCCCACGCCCGGATGCGATCCATCCTGGCCAAGGCCGGGGAGGCACCGGGCGCGACGTTTGAGCTGGCCGCGCCCGAGGAGCGGGCGCTGGCCTTGGCGGTCCTCCGGTATGGCGACGTCCTCGTCGACGTGGCGTCCACCCTCGAGCCGCACCGGCTGTGCACGTTCGTCTACGAGCTGTCGACCACGTTCACGGCCTTCTACGAGGCCTGCCCGGTGCTGCGGGCCGAGACGCCGCAGCTCCGCGCCTCCCGCTTGGCTCTGTGTGACCTGTCGGCTCGGATGCTGGCGCAGGGTCTCGGCCTGCTCGGGATCGAGACGCCCGACCGCTTGTGACTGCGACGCTCCATCAGGCCGCCTTCGCCGACCTGTCTCCCGCCACTCTTTACGGGATCCTGCAGC
>CAXMLU010000785.1:0-2287 GCA_964194255.1 uncultured bacterium | reverse complement strand
AGGAGGCCGCCCCACCGGTGGGATAGGGGTGCCTGGCCGGGGGCCGGGCTAAGACAGAGAGCCGACTCGGCGCACGATCAGCGCCGGAGTGCGCTGGTCGCCCTGGCCCAGCGGGTTGTCCCGCAGCAGGGCCAGCAGCCCCGGTCGGTCGACGTCGGTACTCGCGCCGAGCACGACCGCGCCGATGTCGTTGGCGTCGATGATGGCGACGCCGACCGGTCCGTCGGCGACCGCCGACAGCGCCCCGGCCAGCTCCGCGGCCACCAGATCGGGGCGGCTCGGCGGCAGCTTGGCGTGGGTGTCGTAGGGCGGGATGGTCCCGGCCGTTGGCCCGTCGATGGCGGCCACTTGGGGCCCGGCCACCCGGTAGAAGACGCCCTTGAGCCCGAAGGGTCGAGTCAGGGCGGACGCGACCGTCGCGGCCAGGATGCGCAGGGTGCCGGCCTCGCGGAGGGCCAGCTCCATCGTGGCCGGGATACCGAGGCCGATCCCGCTGGCGGTCCGCTTCACGAAGCGCGAGAGCACACGGGCCAGCCGCCGGGCAACGATGGTGTCGACTGGATAGCTGCGCCCCTGGCTGACCGCCACCGCCTTCTCGCTGACCGCCACCACGTCCCCAGCCCGCAAGGCCACATCCGGATCGATGGCCTGAAACGCGTCAACGACGGCGGCCGTGAGGTCATCGCCAGACAGGATCAGCTGCGTCTGCACCGGGGCCCGCAAGAACATGGTCCGGCCGTCCAATCCGATGGCGAAGAGGTGCCGGCCCCAGTTCGGCCGGAAGGCGGCCAGGGCCAGCGCTGCTTCCTTCGTGCCGGACAGGTCAGCGGCTGCCTCGTCGCCGACCCGCCGGAAGTCGGCGTCGGGCGCCTGGCCGCCTCGGCTGGCCCCTTCGCCGTCGAAGAAGACCCGGAGCCAAAGCTCCACGTTGACGGCCCGCCAGAAGAACTGCGACCACTCGGTCTGGCCGCGGCAGGCCGCCTCGAAGGAGTCGGCGACCGCTCGTCCGTCCCAGTAGGGACGGCTGCAGAAAAGGGGCGACCGGAACAGGCTTTGCAACACCGCCCGGCGGGCGCGAAGCCACCGGCTCTCCGGTGTGGTGAAGCCCACCTTCCAGCGGCGCAATCGGATCTTGTCCGGCAGCACCCCGACCAGACCGTCGCGAAGGATGGCCCGGCTCCAACCCCGGTGAATGATGGCCTCAGGCGGCAGCCGCAACACCCACTCCACCAACTCCTGGTCCAAGAACGGGATGCGCGACTCCAATGAGTGGGCCATCGAGTTGCGGTCCTCGTAGCGCAGCAGCGAGGGCAGGCTGAACGTCGTGAGATCCTCGAGGAGCCGGCGTTTCAGATCGTCCTGGCTGCGAGCCGCGGCGGGCGCGGTCTTGCCGGCGCGAAACGCCGGCCGCATGACCTGGGCCAGGTCGAGACGGCGCCGGCGGTCGGCCAGCTGCCTGCGGGCCAGAGGCGCAATCACATCTCGCGCCGCCCACGCCTCCTTCCCCAATGCTGCCCAACGGCGCTCCCGCCACAGCTGGCGCAGGTAGACGACCTGGTAGGGCACGTAGCCGGCGAGTAGTTCGTCGCCGCCCTGCCCGTCGAGAAGGACCGTCACCTCCTTGCGGGCCTCGCGCATGACGCACCACTGCGCGTACGGTCCCGTCGACACGATCGGCTCTTCCTGGTGCCACACCAGCCGGTCGAGCTCGTCGACGAAGTCGTGCGAACTCGGTCGGATCCAGTGTGGTTCGGCGCCGCTGGCGGCCAACGCCACGTCGATGTACTTGCGTTCGTCGATCGGATCGCCGTCGAACACGGCCGAGAACACCTTCAGCTGATCGCCCATCGACCTGGCGTCGGGCACATGCTCCGCGAGCAGCCGGCTCATGACGCAGACGATCGACGTCGAGTCGAGCCCGCCCGAGAGGCAGGTGCCTACGGGCACGTCGGCCACCAGCCGGCGCTCGACCGCCTTTTCGAAGCGGCGGCGGAACTCGGCCGGGTCAGCGGAGCCGTCGGTGCTCAGTTGGGGGTGCCAGTAGACGGTTTCTTCCACCCCGGCGGCAGTAACGATGGCGTAGGTGGCCGGCGCCAGGTTGCGTATGCCGCCGAACGCGGTCTCGGGCTTGTGGTCGTGCAGACCGGCGACGAGGTAGTCGTGAATCCACTGCTCGTCGGGCCGCGCCGTGGCGGCCAGGTCGGGTGCGTGCAGGATCGACTTGATCTCCGAAGCAAAGACCAGCCGCGTCGGTGTCCGGGCCAGATAGAGCGGCTTGATGCCGAAG
>CAXMLU010000784.1:0-2001 GCA_964194255.1 uncultured bacterium | reverse complement strand
ATTGTGCAGTTGCCGCAGGAGTTCAACCACACCGCCCGGGTGGCGGAGCGCATCGCCACCCTCGATCTGCTGTCCGATGGCCGCGTCGAGTTCGGAACGGGGGAATCGAGCTCCGAAGCGGAACTCGGTGGGTTCAACATCGACCGCGCGACCAAGCGGGATCAATGGGAAGAGGCCCTCGACGCAGTGACGCGCATGATGGTCGAAGTGCCCTTTGCCGGCTACGACGGCACGTACCTGAAGATGCCGCCTCGCAACGTGGTGCCAAAGCCATTCCAGAAACCCCATCCTCCGCTGTGGGTGGCGTGCAGCCGACGGGAGACGATCCACCTGGCCGCCACCAAGGGCATCGGTGCCCTCAGCTTCAGCTTCATCGAGCCGGACCGCGCCAAGGAGTGGGTCGACGACTACTACGCCACGCTGGCCTCAGCGGACTGCATTCCCGGCGGCTTCGCGGTGAATCCCAACGTGGCGTGCGTGCTTCCCTTCATGTGTCATGAGGACGAGGAGACGGCGATCGAACGGGGACTCGATGGCGGTCACTTCTTCGGGTACTCGCTGGCGCATTACTACGTCTTCGGTAACCACCTTCCGGGACGAACGAATGTGTGGGACGAGTTCCAGGAACGCCGCCATCTCTTCGGCTTCGATCGCAACGTCGCGGCTCAGACCGGACAGATTCTCGGTGCGCAACTGATGGAGGAGGGTCTCGGGTCGCTGCGCGGCGCCATCGGCACACCCGACCAGATCCGCGAGCTGATCCGCGGTTACCAGGCGGCCGGCGTGGACCAGCTCATCTTCGTGAGCCAGTCCGGGCGGAATCACCATGAACACATCTGCGAGAGCCTGGAGCTGTTCGCCCGCGACGTCCTCCCCGAGTTCGCCGACATTGCTGACGAGATGGACAAGGCCAAGCAGGAGCGGCTGGCGCCCGCCGTCGAGGCGGCCCTGGCCCGCCGCCAGCCTGGCCGCGCCGCACCGGAGGGCTACGTCATCGGAGCCATGCCACAGGCGTAGGGGAAAGGGTCGTCACGCCGGCGTCGCGGCGTGTACACACCCGGCGCGACGTTGAAAACCAACAGTTGTCCGGATACGCATCGTCGGTGGGGCCGCGGAAAGGGTGGCCACGCCGGAGCCTCGCTACGATGCCCCGTGGACTTCGACATACCATCCGACATACGGGATCTCCTCGATCGCCTCGACCATTTCATCGAGGCCGAGATCGGGCCGCTCGAGGCACAGCACCCGGAGTACTGGGACCACCGGCGAGAGCACGCTCGCACCGATTGGGACCACGGAGGTGTGCCTCGCCGCGAGTGGGAGGAGTTGCTCGGCGAGATGCGCCGGCGGGCCGACGCAGCCGGCTTCCTGCGGTACTCGCTTCCTGCCCACCTCGGGGGAAGCGACGGCTCGAACCTGGGCATGGCCATCATCCGGGAGCACCTCGCGACACGTGGGCTAGGCCTACACAATGATCTCCAGAATGAAGCGTCGATCGTGGGGAACTTCCCCACGGTCCACATGCTGGAAGCGTTCGGCACCGCCGAGCAGAAAGCCGAGTTCCTTCCCGCCGTAATCATGGGAACGCGCGGTATCGCCTTCGGTCTGACCGAGCCCAACCACGGAAGCGACGCCACCTTCCTGGAGACGACCGCCTACCGAGACGGTGGGGAGTGGGTCATCAACGGCGCCAAGCGTTTCAACAGCGGCATGCACCGGGCATCGCACGACATGGTGTTCGCCCGCACGTCCGGACAGCCGGGCGAGCCGGTCGGCATCACTGCGTTCCTCGTTCCGACGGATTCGCCGGGCGTGGAGATCCCGTTCTTCTGGTGGACCTTCAACATGCCGACCGACCACGCCGAGGTCGTGCTCACGGACGTTCGCGTCCCGGATGCGGCGGTGTTCGGCGACGTAGACCACGGCCTTGACCTGGCGCAGCACTTCGTGCACGAGAACCGCATCCGGCAGGCGGCCAGCGGGGTCGGCATGGCCCAGTAC
>CAXMLU010000783.1:0-5301 GCA_964194255.1 uncultured bacterium | reverse complement strand
GGCGTGCACCGGCGGGTTGACGTCGCCGAACGCCCACTCGTAGGCCGGTAGCTGACCGTTGGTATGCATGAACCACTCGCGGCAGAACAAGATCAACTGGTCCTTGGCGAAACCCGGGTCCACGACGGACATGGCCACCATGTGAAAAGCCAGATCCCATGCCGCGTACCAGGGGTACTCCCATTCGTCCGGTATAGAGATGATGTCGGCGTTGTTCAGATGGGTCCACATGCTGTTGCGCCCCCTGCGGCGGGGGGGAGGTGGCGTTGGCTGTGCCGGATCTCCGTCCAGCCATTCCTTCACGTCGTAGCGGTAGTGCTTCTTGTTCCAGAGCAGGCCGGCCACCGCTCGGCGGGCTACATGGCGGGCCTCGTCGGACGCCGACGGCGGCGTCAGGAACTCGTAGAACTCGTCGGCTTCCTTCTCCCGTGCCGCCAGCACCGACTCGAACGTCGCGTTGAGCTCACCCGCCGATGGGCGCCGGTCGGAGAGTCGCAAGCGGACCTCGGCGGACTGACCGGCGGGAATATCGAGGCGATACCACACAGACGCCTTCGTGCCCGAGTGCATCGGGTTCACGCTGGCGGCGCCGTGTACGACATGGTCGTTGATCCCATCCTTGGGGAACGGAGAGCCAGGAACGCCCCAGAGTCGTTGCGCGTTGGACTCGTTCTCGCAGAAGAGCAACTCGCCGCCTGAAGCGGCGACCAACCAGCGGGTGCTCAATGGGTGGGTTGCCTCAATGACGGTGTTGGTCGCCGCCTGCAGTGACGGGCGGCGGGGGTCACTGCCCCACGACCACGTGTTCCGGAACCAGAGGGTGGGGAGTAGATGGAGAGGGGCCGGATCGGGTCCCCGATTGAAGACCACGATGCGGATACAGATGTCCTCCGGCCCAGCCTTGGCGTAGGTGACCTCGACGTCGAAGTACCGGCTTTCATCGAAGATGCCGGTGTCCACCAGTTCGAACTCAGGCTGATCGCGTCCGCGGCGGCGGTTCTCCTCCACCAGTTGGTTGTAGGGAAACTCGGCTTGCGGGTACTTGTAAAGCCAGCGCATCCAGGAATGGGTGGGCGTCGAGTCGAGGGCCCACCAGTACTCCTTGACGTCCTCGCCGTGGTTGGCCTCCTCGTTGGTCAGGCCGAAGAGCCGTTCTTTCAGTATCGGGTCGCGGCCGTTCCATAGGGCGATGCCGAAACACAGGTGCTGCCACCGGTCGCAGATCCCGGCGAGGCCGTCCTCACCCCAGCGGTACGCGCGGGATCGGGCCACGTCGTGCGGCAGGTACGCCCACGCCTCGCCCGTCTCGCTGTAGTCCTCCCGCACCGTGCCCCACTGACGAGCCGACACGTACGGTCCCCACCATTTCCACTTCGCAGTGCCCTGCCGATCTTCGGCCAAGCGGATCTCTTCGGCGTCGTTCTGCACGGCGCCGAGGCTAGACACGCTTCGGACGCCGCCGATGACACTCGGACGCCCGGTGTCGGACAGTAGGTTCCTTGCGCAATGGCCACTCCCCTCCCGCGCCACCGTCGGCAGCTGTGGACGAGGTGGCGGATCGTCACCCTCGCCCTGGTGGGTGCCATCGCGCTCACGCTGGGCGCCTTGGTGGCGACCGGCGGGCTCAGCCGTGACCATCGGATTGACCAGATCGACCCGGTCACGGCGGTTCCGCCCGCACCGACCCCCTTCGTCACGGTCACGCCACCGGCAGCCGGCCTCTTTCCTGCGTCGCTGATCGCCGATTGGGTGAAACAGGAGAACGCGAAGCCGGGGACCGGTGACTGGCATCTCTCACCTGCGCACAAGACCGACATGGCGGGATACGCCGATGTCGTGAGCGCCCAGCGCGGTGACACGGTCCATCTGTACGTATCGAGCGGCGCGCCGACCTTGCACGCCGAGGCGTACCGGATGGGGTATTACGGCGGGGCACGCGGGCGGCTGATCTGGAAGTCAGCCGAAGTTCCCGTCCACCGCCAGGCCCCGCCGGCCGTGGCCCCGGGGACGAACATGGTCACCGCCCCGTGGCAGCCGACGCTGCCGCTCACAGTCGATGCGTCTTGGCCCCCCGGCGACTACCTCATCAAGCTGGTGGGCTCGCCCGGAGACCATGAGTCCTGGGTGCCGTTGACCGTGCGGGACGACACCAGCCGGGCGGCCTACGTGATCCAGAACAGCGTGACGACCTGGCAGGCCTACAACATCTGGGGCGGATACGACCTCTACGAGGGACGAAGCGGGCGCGGCACGAGCTTCAACCACCGCTCTCGGGTCGTGTCGTTCGACCGTCCCTACGACCTCGGCGAGGGCTCGGGCGACTTTCAGGGAAACGAGCTGCCGCTGGTCGCGCTGGCCGAGTCTCAGGGGCTCGATGTCACCTACTGGACCGACGTCGACCTCCATCGCCGGCCAGACTTGCTGCTCAACCACCGGGTGCTGCTGTCGCTCGGCCACGACGAGTACTGGTCGCTGGCGATGAGACGGGGCGTCGAGGAGGCCAGGAACCAGGGCGTGAACGTGGCCTTCCTGGGCGCCAACGCCGTGTTTCGCCAGATCCGGCTCGAGAGCTCCCCCCTCGGCCCGCTGCGCCACGAGGTGGCTTACAAGTCGGCCAAAGAAGATCCCCTGTTCGGGAAGAACAACGCCGAGGTCACGGTGAACTGGCGGGAGGCGCCCGTTAACGACCCGGAGAGCTCCCTGGTGGGCGACACCTATCAGTGCAATACGGTGAAGGCGGACATGGTCATCGCCAATGCCGGTGCGTGGGTATTCGCCGGGACGGGTCTGCGCACGGGCGATCACCTGCACCAGTTGGTGGGGCCGGAGTTCGACCAGTACCTGCCGGGACCCCATGTGCCCAACGCCATGGTCCTCGCCCACTCGCCCCTGACGTGCCGCAACCGTCCGTACTCGTCAGACATGATCTACTACACGGCCTTGAGCGGAGCCGGCGTCCTGGCGACGGGCACCAACTGGTGGGTCAGCCGGCTCGACTACGGCTGCGAGGGCAGGCCGTGTCTCGGAAAGTCCGACATCAAGATCACCGAGAACATCCTCGCCACCTTCGGTGCCGGGCCGGCGGCGAGGATGCATCCACTCGTCCCGTGAGTCCCTCGCCTGTGGAATTACTGTCGATAACTCGTCCCGCGCTTGGGGACATCGAAAAAGTTCTGAGGACAACTTCGGGATATCGCGTCGATGTCTTGACGGCCCGACCGGGCGGGTGCATTCTGCTGACAGCCGAGCAACAAGCGGCAACTGGAGACCAGAACCGAAGAAGCAAACCTCTCGGGGGATGCGGAAGCGACTGGAGGAAGGTAGCCAGGAGGTGTTCGGTTAGGCGGTCACGGAAGGTTGGTTCGCTTCTCGGAGTGAGCAAACCGGTCCGTCTGGCCCTTCGGGGACGGGCGTTTGGCACGTGACAGGCCGACGGTATGGGCCCCAAGGAGCCCGGGCGGTTTCGGCCGTTCGGCTACTTGGGGTCTTGCCGCGTCCGGGGGTCGGCGGGCTGACTACGGTCGGGTAGGTGAGGGCCAAGGACCGGACGTGGCGGCCCAATCTCGACGAGCTCGGGACGTTCATCCGCGCCCAGCGCCGCCTGGCCAACCTGACCCTCAGGGACATGGCGGAGCTGACCAACATCTCGAACCCCTATCTCAGCCAGATCGAACGCGGCCTCCATGAACCGTCAGTCCGGGTGCTGCGCTCGATCGCCCGGGCGTTGAACCTCTCCGCCGAGACGCTCCTGGCCCGAGCCGGTCTGCTCGAGGCGGTGGCCGACCCCGGCTACGAAGAGAGCGACCCAGTGTCTCCGACCGAAGGCGTCATCCGGAGCGACCCCAAGCTCACGGAGGCGCAGAAGGAGGCGTTGCTCTCCGTCTATCGGAGCTTCGTGCGCTGAGCCCCTCAGGCGGCTTCGCAAAGCCGGTGGAGCGTGTCGGTCAGATCCTCTACGACCCTGGTCTTCTCGACGTACGCGTCCGCCCCCTGGGCCAACGCCTCGGTTTCGGCCTGCGCCGCGGCCATGGCCGAGAACACGATGATCTTGGTCGCCGGACAGCGATACCTGATCTCGGGTGCCGGGATTCAACCGCAGCCGCCTCGCCGACCACGATGAAGTCGTGCTCGAGGCCGAGCGTGATCCCCAGCAAGGTGGGGACGTCGTACTCATCGTCAGCTACCACTCACGCTGATCGGTCGCCTCATGCTACGGAGCGTGACATGCGGGTAGGTAGCTAGCCCCACCATGCCCGAATGGACCATTTCCATCGTCACCCGCGGGGGCATCAGGGGCTGGCCCGCGGCACGCTCAGAGTCCCGGGCCGTAGGTTTGGAGTATGGCCAGCGGGCGGGTCGTCGTCGTGGGCAGCATCAACATGGATCACACCATCAACGTGTCCAAGCTGCCGGTTGCCGGGTCAACCGTCTTGGGGACCGGCTACGCGGTGGCGGCCGGGGGTAAAGGCGCCAATCAGGCGGTCACCGCCGCCCGACTGGGCGCGCCCACCAGCATGGTCGCTGCGCTCGGCAACGATTCGACAGGAGCTGACCTCGCCCGTCTGTTGGAGCAGGAGGGCGTCGACCTGACCCATGTGCGCCGCCTCGACGGCGCGGCCACGGGTGTCGCCCTGATCACGGTGGACGAGGTGGGCGACAACACCATCGTCGTGGCGCCCCTGGCCAATGCGGAGCTGGAGGCTGATCAGGTCGACGACGCGGTCGAGGTCATCGCCTCGTCGGCGGTCCTGCTGACCCAACTGGAGGTTCCCCTCGCCGCCGTGGCCCGCGCCCTCGAGGTGGCCCGAGGCGCCGGTGTCACCACGCTGCTGAATCCGGCGCCGGCCACGATGGCGACTCGCCTGGCATCGATCCTGCCCTTGGTCGACGTGGTCGTCCCCAACCAGAGCGAAGCGGCGCGGTTGAGCGGTCGGGACGACCCGGTCGAAGCCGCCCGTTGGCTGGTCTCCATGGGCCCGCGGTCGGCCGTGGTCACCCTCGGTGACGAAGGGGCGGTCTGGTTCGACGGCGCCCTGGTCCGGCGGGTCCGGCCCTTTCCTTCCCACGTAGTCGACCCGACGGCGGCCGGCGATGCTTTCTGCGGTGCACTGGCAGCCGCGCTCGCGGACGGGCGCGGTATGGCCGAAGGTCTCGATTGGGCCAGCGCGGCGGGTGCGCACGCGGTTTCCATCGCCGGCGCCATCCCGTCGCTTCCCACTCGATCTGACGTGTCCGCGCTGCTGGCCGCCAGGCGATCGGCGGGAGGCTGAGGTGTGTGGCCGTTACACCTCGACGACCGCG
>CAXMLU010000782.1:0-6142 GCA_964194255.1 uncultured bacterium | reverse complement strand
CAGCGACGGGTCGCCGACCGAGTTGTACTGGTCGCTGTCCACGCCGATGGCCCAGACGTGGGTGCCTTTGGAGGACGTGTCCTTGGCCGCCTGGAAGACGCCGGTGCCGGAGCCGCCGGCGGCGTGATAGACGACATCGGCGCCACCGTTGAACATGCCCAGCGCCGCTTCCTTGCCCTTGGCCGGGTCAGAGAAGCCGCTGAAGTCCGGGGGCTCGGTCAGGTACTTGATGATCACCTTGATGCTGGGATTCTCTTTCTTGGCCCCGGCGACGTAGCCGGCTTCGAATTTCTTGATCAGGGGCGTGTCCACTCCGCCAACAAAGCCGATGGTGCCCGTCTTGGACTTCAGGGCGGCGGCCGCGCCGACCAGGTACGAACCCTGCTCCTCGGCGAACGTCAGTGAGGCGACGTTGGGCTTTTGGACGACCGAGTCGATAATGGCGTAGTTCACGCTGGGGTTCTCGGTTGCCACCTTCGTCACCGCGTCGGCGAACGCGAAGCCGATGGCGAAAATGAGCGGATAGTTGCTGGTGCTCAGCAGGCGAATGAGTTCCTCGCGGTTCTGGCCTCCGGACGCCGGGCTGAGATCCTTCTCGACGATGCCGAAGTCCTTCACGCCTTGGTCGAGCCCTGCGGCCGCCGAGTCGTTGAACGATTTGTCACCACGGCCGCCGATGTCGAAGACGAGGCCGACGCGCTTGCCGCTCGCTTTGGCCGTCGTCGCCGTACCAGCGGCAGTCGTTGCAGTTGTCGAGGCCTTCTTGGACGAACCGCACGCCGCCGCAATCAGCGCACAGGCTACGAGCGACGCCAGTGTCGCCATTCTGAACCTTCGCAAGATGTGCCTCCTGTTGTAGGACCCGTGATGGGTCGATCCCCCCCCCGGGAGGGAGACCCACAAGCTAGGCGAGGCCGCCCGCTCGTGCCGGGAACCCTGGCGAGGGGATTCTGGAAGACTCGTCGCCCATGGCTGCCGATCCGTTTGCCGAGGCTGTGCAGGCGGCCTCCCAGCTCGTCGCCGTCCTCGGGTCCAAATCGCCGGATGTGGCATTGATCCTCGGCTCCGGATGGGGGCAGGCGGTGCCGGAGTTGGGGAAACCGGTCGCGTCCGTCCCCATGGCCGAGCTGGCCGGGTTCCCGGCGCCCACTGTTCCCGGCCACGCCGGCACCGCATCGATCATCGAGGTGGCCGGCCATCGGGTGCTCGTTCTGGCCGGCCGGACCCATCTCTACGAAGGCGTCCCTGTACCCGTCGTCGTCCACCCGGTGCGCAGCGCGGTGCTGGCCGGCTGCAAGACGGTGGTGTTGACCAACGCGGCTGGCAGTCTGCGCCCGGACTGGCCGATCGGGCGCCCGGTGCTCATCGCCGACCACATCAACCTGACCGGTCACTCGCCGCTCGTGGGTCCGGCGCCGCCGCCGGACTACCCGATTCGCTTTGTCGACCTCACCGCCGCCTATTCACCCCGGTTACGAGAGATCGCCCGCCGCGTCGACCCGTCTCTGCCCGAGGGCGTGTACGCGGCGCTGCTCGGCGGGGCCTTCGAGACCCCGGCCGAGATCAAAATGCTACGAACCCTGGGGGCCGACCTGGTCGGCATGTCGACCGCGCTCGAGACCATCGCAGCTGTGCACCTCGGGGCCGAAGTGCTCGGCGTCTCCCTGGTGACCAACCTGGCGGCCGGGTTGTCGGCCGGGCCGCTTGATCACCAAGAGGTGCTCGCCGCCGGGGCCGAGGCGGCCGCCCCCCTGGGCCGCCTGCTGCGAACCTTGATCGAGCAGATCTGATGGACGCCCGCACGACGTTGCACGTGATCGACCATCCCCTCGCCGCCCACCGTCTGGCCGAACTGCGGGCCTCCGAGACCAAGCCCGATCGTTTCCGTGCCCTGGTGGCCGAGTTGGGGGGCATGCTCGCCTACGAGGCGACCCGGCAGCTTGCGACCGAACCGACACAGGTCACCACGCCGATGGGGACAGCCGACAGCCAGCGTCTCACCGGACCGGACCCGCTGGTCGTGCCCGTGCTCAGGGCCGGGCTTTCCATGCTCGATGCCACGCTCGCCATCATCCCCACCGCCGAGGTGGCCCTCATTGGCCTTCGGCGGGATGAGGTAACGCTGCAGCCGGCTTTGTACTGCGACACCGTGCCGCTCCACCTGGGGGGCCGTGATGTGTTCCTGCTCGATCCGATGCTGGCCACCGGTGGGTCGGCGGCGTTCGCGTGTGCTCTTCTGATCAGTCGAGGCGCCGGCCGGATCCACGCCGTGTGCATCGTTGTCGCCCCCGAAGGAGTCGAGCGACTCGCCCGCGAGTGCCCGCAGGTCACGGTCTGGGCCGGAACCCTCGACCCCGGCCTGGACGCGTCGGGTTACATCGTTCCCGGCCTGGGCGACGCCGGCGACCGTCTCTACGGCATGTTGGCGCCCTAGCTAGCGTTGGCGGTGCGGGTCCCGCTCTTCGAGGCCAAGACAAGCTCTTGACCCCGCCGGCCGAAGCTCAGCGCCTTCAGCGCCTCGACCAACTCTTCGCTGGCCGGGCCAGACTCGTTTTCGCACACGACCGCTCCGACCCAGGCGTCGGTTCCCGACTTTGCGCAGCACACCGCGTACGCGCCCGTCAGCAGGCTGCGGGCTTCCCGCGCCACCGCTTCGACCGCCTCATCGAAGCCCAGCAGTCGCGACGGGCGCGATGCCGCTTCATACAGGCGCTCGAACCGCAGATGTTCGTCGCGCTGGAGTGGGGCGTAGCGGGTGTTGAGCCCCACCGCCACGGCCAGCGGCGCAAGGAGCAACGGTCCCCACATGGCATGGTGAAACAGATCAAGGCCGAAGAGGCCGAGCGGCGCGGCAGCCAGCGTGACCAGGATCGACAACGGCGCAGACCGCAAGAACATGTCATGCATGCGACGCTTCTCCACCAAAGCCAAGACCCCGGCAACAGACGCAAGGTTGATGATCGAGAAGCACAACGTTGCCGCCAGTGCCGCCGACCAGCCGGTCAGATCCTGAATATTGCGGGATCCGACAACCAGAAGCCGGATGCAGCCACCATGAGAGCGCAGAAGTAGTTGGCCGTGTTGAACAAGACCTTCAACGGTGGGGCGCGGCGGGTCACTCGGGAGACTCCGTGGCCCACCGCGCCGCTGATAGCAACGCCGACCGGGCCAAGCGAGAACACGGCCACGATCAGCACGATCTCGGTGAGGGAGACGGTCATCTGTGTCCGGCCGAAGTCCAAGGAGACCTCGAGGCGGCTGAAGACGCAGAATGCCAGGGCGAAGCCGGCGATGGTGACGGGACGGCCGATGGGCGCGCCGGTTCTGCTCACCAGGAGAGCAAAGCCACCGGCCCCGAGCATCTGGACGGTGACCAAGGCGATCACCTAGGTGTTCACCGACGTCCGATTGATCGGTGCCAACCCGTGCCTTTCGCCTGTGCTCGGGTCCGCCCGGCCGTGATCCGGCATATCATCGACAGAAATCGGGGGTGAGTGAAGGACAGGGGTCGGTATCGTCACCGGATGCCCATTACCCCCGACAGCAAGGACTGGACCTGGGTTCTGGAGCGTCCGTGTCCGGAATGCGGCTTTGAGTCGGCAGCCGTGGAGCGGAATCGGGTGGGATCGCTCATCGTCGGCAACGCCCGAAGCTGGCAAGACGTGCTCAACCGGCCATCCGGGGTCGGTGACCGGCCCTCCGACGACCGGTGGTCAACACTTGAGTACGGCTGTCATGTGCGCGACGTGTTCCGTCTTTACCACCGTCGTCTGTTACTCATGCTCACCGAGGACAACCCGACCTTCGCCAACTGGGATCAGGATGCGACCGCTCTCCAGGATCGGTACGACGAGCAGGACCCTCAGCAGGTCGCTGACGACCTCAACCTGGCGGCCGCCGAACTCGCCGGCGCCTTCGACCACCTCGCCGAAGATCAGTGGACCCGCACGGGTAAGCGAAGCGACGGCGCCCACTTCACGGTCGAGTCGTTCGCCCGCTACATGATCCACGATCCCGTGCATCACCTGCACGACGTCATGTGAACGAAGTAGGTCCTCGCCGACCCGTAGCGTGGAGAGATGGCGAGAGTGTCGAGCGTCATCGACTACGAGGGATCGTTTCGCCTTCCAGTCCCACCCGAAGACGTATGGCGGACTATCGAACGTGTCGATAGCTATGAGGCATGGTGGAACTGGCTTTCCGAGTTCCGGTTGGAAGGCGGCGGGCTCCGCGCCGGCTCCGTCCTCTCGGGGGTGGTCGTGCCGCCCCTTCCGTACCGCATGCGTCTGCGGATCGACCTCGAAGAGTGCGAACGCCCGTCTCGGATTTGTGCCGCCGTGCACGGCGATCTTGAAGGCCAGGCCCAACTCCTGCTCGCGCCGGACGGCGAAGGAACGACGGCCAAGGTGACATGGACCATCGAGATGATGCAACGGTCGATGCGGCTGGCGGCACGGGTGGCCTATCCACTGCTGCGCTGGGGCCACGACCGGGTGGTGGACACGACGGTGAACAGCTTTCGCCGGCACCTGTCCGCCGTACAGCCGTAGGCGTCTCAGTACAGGCGGGCGACGACGAGGGCGGCGGCCAGCGCGACCATGCTCCACGCCAATGCGTGAAGGGCGCGCTCCAGTGGCGCCAGCAAGGCGGCCTCGTCAAGCGACTCGACCGACCCGTCGGCCAGCGTCAGCGTTCCCTCGACTCGCTGGACCTTCCGGCGCAGCCGCCGAGCCGGGGTGCTCAGACTGCGTTGCGCGTACGAGAGGGCGAAGGCCGCGGCTGCACCGAGTACGGCGGCCACGTCGACCGTCGCCGCTTGGGCGACGTACGCGGTCAGGAGCGGGAACGCCCCCCAGGCCAGAGCGAACCCGACATCGGTATGAACCCGGCCTCCAAACAGCTCGGCGTTATACGCCACGACCAGCAGAGGCCCGACAACCATGAACGGGACGAGCACCAACCCGACTCGGGTCACCCCGGCCACGCCAAGTCCGAGTGCGCCGGCCAATCCCACACCGCTGGTCACGATGAGGGTGCGATCCGAGATGTGGGTGCGCAGGGGCCGACCGTGCAGCTCATCGAGAGCGTGGGCGCTGATGCCGACGGCCAAGAAGAAGGCGAGCAGTGTGGCCAGCAGGCGAGTGCCGTCGAGATGAGGGGCCAGGCCCGCGCCGATGGCGACGTAGGAGAGGTGCCAGGCCGTGTACGGCGGGTGCAGAATCGTCCACCAGTCCCGCCATCCCCCGGAGCGGGCGGCGTAGAAGGCGGGGCGAGGGACGTCACTCACTCGCCCGCGTCCCCCACATGACCAGGCCGCCGCCGAGACTCATCAGGCGCGTCCCGACGTCGACCAACCCGGCCGACTCCCAGGCTTCGGTCGTCCAATCGAGAGGGTAGTGACGATAGTGGGTGGAGATGTTGGGACCGAGGAACCGGCCCACCTTCAGCCACTCTCGCCCGCCGGTGAGGAAGCCAGCGGCCGGCAACACGAGCCGGGTGTAGAGCCACCACCAGAAACGCCAGAACCGGTTGGGTGGGACGCAGAACTCGAGGCTGGCCACCGGACCACCGGGTTTGACGACGCGGGCCATCTCTCGCAGCGTGGCGGCAGGGTCGTCGACATAGCGGAGCAGGTAGGTGAACGTGAGCGCGTCGAAGCTGGCATCGGGGAAAGGGAGCTGCTCCCCCCGTCCCGCGACGAGATCGACCCGCGCCGAAGCGCCATCTCGCGCCACGTTGTCCGCGCCGCGTCGCAGCATGGCCTCGGTGAGGTCTATCCCCGTGATGTGAGCATCAGTGCGCTGAACGAGGCGGAGCGCGACGCCGGCGGTGCCCGTGGCGACGTCGAGTACTCGAGCTGGGGCAGCGGGCGCGACGTGCTCCACCGCTTCTCGTCGCCACCGCCCGTTCTGGCCGAGGGAGAGCACCTCAGCCAGCACGTCGTAGCGAGCCGGGAGCCCGGCGAAGAGCGCCCGGGCAAAGCGATTGGGGTCGCGACGCACCAGCTTCCTCATCCTCCCGGGTCGGAATGAACCTACAGTAGGCGCTCGACCAGGAGGGGTCGCCGTGGCCGATGAACGTTGCGACGTTCTGGTGGTTGGATCTGGTCCGGCCGGAGCGGTGGCCGCTCTCGTACTGGCTC
>CAXMLU010000781.1:0-5305 GCA_964194255.1 uncultured bacterium | reverse complement strand
CCCGGAGGAGTACTCCGCCCGCACCCTGTTGGTGCGTCCGGGCGAGGAGGTCGATCAGCGGGCGGTGCTCCGCAAGATGGTCGACCTGCACTACGAGCGGAACGACATGAACCTGGTGCGGGGAAAGTTCAGGGTGCGCGGGGACACCATCGAGGTCCATCCCGCCTACGAGGAACACGCCGTAAGGATCGAACTGTTCGGCGACGAGATCGAGCGCATCAGCCGGGTTGACACCCTCACCGGTGAGTTCCTCGGCGACCTGGACGAGCTCGTACTGTGGCCGGCGACGCACTACGTGGCCGGCGAGGAGCGCATGCGGCGAGCGATCGGCGGCATCGAGGCCGAGCTTCAGCAGCGACTGGCGTTCTTCGAGTCCGAGGGACGCATGCTCGAAGCCCAGCGCTTGCGCATGCGCACCCAGTACGACCTGGAGATGATGACCGAGGTCGGCTTCTGCAACGGCATCGAGAACTACTCCCGCCACATCGACGGCCGCTCGGCCGGCGAGCCTCCGAACACCCTGCTCGACTTCTTCCCGAAGGACTATCTGCTCGTCGTCGACGAGTCCCACGTGACGGTGCCGCAGCTGCATGGGCAGTATGAGGGCGACCGCTCCCGCAAGGAGACCCTCGTCGACTTCGGCTTCCGGTTGCCGTCGGCCGCCGACAACCGGCCGTTGCGTTTCGACGAGTTCTCGAAGCAGGTGAACCAGTGCATCTTCCTTTCGGCCACGCCGGCCGCCTACGAGGTGCGCGAATCCACCCAGGTGGTCGAGCAGATCGTGCGGCCGACCGGGCTGGTCGACCCCGAGGCGATCGTCAAACCGACGAAAGGCCAGATCGACGACCTGATTGAGCAGATCAACGGCCGGGTGGAGAAGGGCGACCGAGTCCTGGTGACCACCCTCACCAAGAAGATGGCGGAGGATCTCACCGACTACCTCTTGGAGATGGGACTCAAGGTCCGTTACCTGCACAGCAACGTCGACACCATTCAAAGGATCGAGATCCTCCGGGATCTCCGTCTCGGCGAATTCGACGTCTTGGTCGGCATCAATCTGCTCAGGGAAGGTCTCGATCTGCCCGAGGTCTCCTTGGTGGCCATCCTCGATGCCGACAAGGAAGGGTTCCTGCGCAGCGAGACCTCCCTGATTCAGACGATGGGTCGGGCCGCCCGTAACGTTGATGGCCAGGTGATCATGTACGCCGACCACGTCACCGACTCCATGCAGCGCGCCATCTCCGAGACCCAGCGCCGCCGCGCCGTGCAGCAGGCGTACAACATCGAGCACGGCATCGATCCCCAGACCATCCGCAAGGCCGTCACCGACATCCTGGCCACGCTGCGGGGGACCGGTGATGGGTCGCCCAAGCCCGGCGGCGACCGCCGGTCGCGGCGTCACGACCGACAGCGCAGCGACTTCGCTGAGCTGCCGCAGGATGAGCTGACCAGATTGATTCGTACCCTGGAAGAGGAGATGCACGAGGCTGCTGCCGATCTCCGCTTCGAATACGCTGCCAGACTCCGCGACGAGATCAACGACCTGAAGCGCGAGTTGCGAGCCGTCGGTTGAGTCCCCAGCGGGGGCTCCACTCCGTGCGTGGTTGGATCCGGCAACCCGTCGTGGCAGCCGGTTTGCTGTTCGTCATCTTCCTCGCGCTCTCCGCCTTCTTGCACCCATCCGGCTATCTCGGCACGGACACCGGCGGCAAGGTGGCGACATTGCGAGCCATGGCCAGGCATCACAGCCTGAATCCCGACCTCGGCTATTGGGCGGCTCGATGGGACCCGTCCGGGCTCTTCCATCCGCTGTACTACACGACCCATTCCGGCGGGAAGTGGGTCAACGTGACCACGGTCTCCGCCCTCGACATCGAGTTCCCGCTCTACCTGCTGGCCGGCTACCGGGGTGCGCTGCTCGTCTCGATGGCCGGCGCGGTGCTCACCTCTCTGGCGGCACGCGCCTTGGCTCGCCGCCTTGGCGCCAGCGACGGGGTCGGATGGGCGGCGTTCTGGCTGGTCGGACTGGCGTCGCCCGTCACCATCTACGCCCTCGACATCTGGGAGCACTCGATCGGGCTGGCGTTCATGGCGGGGGGTGCCGTCTTTCTCTTCGATGCCTGGGTCGGACCGCGCCGCAACGATCGGCTGCGGGCCGCCGGCCTGGCCGGCCTGTGCTTCGGCGCCGCCGCCACCATGCGCACCGAGGCCCTGGCCTACGCCGCCGTCCTGACGCTGGTCGTGTGTCTCTGGCTCCTCATCACCTCCCGATCCGTGGTGCCACCGCTGCTGGTAGGAGCGGTCATGACCCTCGCATTGGCCGTGCCTGTCTTGGGTGGAGCGGTCCTGGATCGGGCGCAGGTGGGCACGTCGTTGCGGACGGCCCGGGCCACGAGCTCGGTGCAGGCTTCGGGGGGCGAGGCGAAGGTGCGCCTCAAGGAGGCGGCGCTGACATCGGTCGGGCTGGAGCCCAGTTTCTCGGCGTCCGGTGAGATCGGTGGGCTGCTCGTGGCCGTGTTGCTGGCCGTGGGCATGCGTCGAGCCAGGCGCCCCATTGACGCCCGGTTCGCCGTGCTGGCCCTAGCCGGCGGCGGCGCCGCCTATCTGCTGCGGATTGGCGACGGCCTCGGATTCGTCTCCGGACTGACGGCCGCCGCGCCGCTGACGGTTGTGGGCTTGACCTTCGGGTGGACTCGGCCGCTCGCCCGGCCCTTGCTTCTCTGCGCCGGGCTGACCTTGCCCGTCGTCTGGGCAACGGACTTCCTGGGGGGAGCCGGCCCCCAGTGGGGCGGTCGATACATCCTGCTCTCCGGCTTTCTCCTCGGCGTCATTGGCATCGCCGCGTTGGGGGCGACGGCCAGATGGGCGGCCGTGGTCGTGGCCGGTTTCGCCATCGTCATCACCGCCTTCGGGCTGGTCTGGCTCGCAGTCCGCACCCATCAGATGGCGCATGCCCAGGCCGCCCTGGCGCGACGGCCGGAGGCCGTCCTGGTCTCGGAGGTGCCTCACCTGGCGCGGGAGGGCGGTGCGTTTGCCGGCCTGGTCGGCGACCACCGTTGGTTGACGCTATCCGACCCAAAGTTCCTGCCCGCCGCCCTCGACGTGGTTCGGCAGGCCGGATTGGGCTCCTTCGCCCTCGTTCAAGAGCGCGGTCAGCCGGTGCCCGGCCCGCTGCTCGGCTGGACGCGGACGGGTTCGCGGCGCGTCACCCTGTTCGATGCCGGCGACCTGGTGGTGACGACCTACCAGGTGGCGGCCACCTGAGAGACTTTCTCACTCGGAGAATGACAAAGATGGATAGGCCGTCGTGCCGATAAGAATGCGGTGGAACCCGTGGCGAGAAGCGGCCGGACCGCAGTGAAGTCCCGGACCGAGCAGTTAACTCTGCCCCGGGCGGTGCCATCTGCTCGTGTCCCGACGGCTGGACCATTGCCCCGAAAACACCCGGTCCTTCTTCGACTGGCGCTACTGGCTGCCCTCTACATCGTGATCATCGCCGCCGGCGATGTCCGGGCGTGGTCGGGGTCCGACGCCGGTGGTAAGGCGGCCACCGTCCGGTGGATGGCCGATCACCACACCCTGGTCCCCGAGGTTGGCTACTGGGCCGCCGCCCATGACCCGACCTCGACCTACCACCCCTTGATCTACACCACCAGGCGAGGCCACCATTGGATCCAGGTCACCAGCCTGCCCTTTGCCGAACTCAGTCTTCCCTTCTATGTACTGGCCGGTCCGGCTGGGCTGCTGGTATTGCCGGTGCTGGGCAGCCTGCTGGCGGCCCTGGGCGCAGGACGGCTCGCCCGTCGACTCGGGTCGCAGACCGGATGGGGTTCGTTCTGGCTCGTCGGTCTCGGGGCGTCGCTGTTCTACGCAGGAGACTTCTGGGAGCACTCGGCCGCTGTCGGCCTCGCCCTGCTGGCCGTCTGTCTCGCCTTGGAGGACGGTGGCATCGCTGGCGCGGCGGCGGCCGGCGCATTGGCCGGATGCGCCGCCGTCCTGCGCTCCGAGATGCTCGTCTACGGTGCCGCATTTGCATTCGCTACGTTGATGGTGCCCGACGAACGGCGGCGCTGGTTGAGGAGCCCCGGTCGTGTGATCGCGGCCGCCACTGCGGCCGCCCTGCCACTTGGTGTCGAACGGCTCGCCGAGCGTCTGGTCTGGGGATCTGCGATCGGCAGCAATCGGGTCGCCAGCCTCTCCACCCAGGCCGGCACGCAAGCCGGGAGCCGACTGCGAGACGCCTCCGTGACCACGGTGGGACTTATTCCCGACCAGTCCCGCCTCGCCATCGGGCTGGCGCTCGTGCTGTTACTCATCGGCATCGGCTACCTGGCGCTGTCGGCCGAGAAGAGGATGTCGCCGCTCGCGGTGGGGCTCATCGGCGGCGCAGGTGTGTTGCATCTCGTGCGGCTGGAACAAGGGGCGGGGTTTATCCCCGGCCTGTTCCCAGCCGCGCCACTCGCCGCCGTCGGCATCGCCGCACTGTTCAGGCGACGACCAGGAACGGTGGGGAGTGTCACCAGCGGGCCGGCGCCGACACTGGCCTCCGCCGGCGAGACACGGGGCCGGGTTGTCGCCCTGAGCGCCATCGTTGCGCTGCCGCTCATCTGGGCCTTCCAATGGCGGGGCCAACTGGTTCCGCAGTGGGGGGGCCGGTACGAGCTGCTCACCGGTGTTCTGCTCACGGTGGTGGGCGTGGCCGCCATCGAGCGAACCGATGGGTGGCGCCGACCCGCCAGCACCGCGCTCATCGTGTTCGCGCTGGCAGCGACCAGCCTGGGTGCGGTCTGGCACATCGAGCGGACGCGCGACTATGCGCGCGCCATCGGCATCATCGATCGCATCCCAGCCAGCGTCGTGGTGGTCACAACCCTCCAGCATCTCGGCCGAGAGGGTGGAGCGTTCTATGGAGATCGTCGTTGGTTGGCCGTGCCCAACGTCTCCGACACGCCAGGTGCCCTGGCTCTTGCACATGCCGAAGGGGCTGCACTGGTAGATCTCGTTCTGTTCGACAGTGCCCCACCCAAAGTGGTCGGCTGGGAGGTGGGCTCTTGGCGGCCGGTGCCGTTGCACGGCTTCGTGCTGCAGGTGTGGCGATACCAATGGGTCGGTCCTTAGGGGTGCTTCTCCAAACGTACGTTCGCTAGTAGCCTGGACTCAGATGTCAGACATGCTTGTCGTCCGAGGCGCTCGAGAACACAATCTGCGGAACATCTCGGTGGATCTGCCGCGCGACAAGCTGATCGTTTTCACCGGTTTGTCAGGGTCGGGGAAGTCGTCGCTGGCCTTCGACACGATCTACGCC
>CAXMLU010000780.1:0-2553 GCA_964194255.1 uncultured bacterium | reverse complement strand
ATCGACGCGGGAGCGGCCACCGGCGGGGCCGGTCGAGTCGTCGGGGGGGCCGGCTTGGCGGTGGTGCTGGTCGTCGTCGGAGGCGGGCTCGTCGTGGTGGGCGCCGGTGCCGTCGTGGAGGTCGTCGTAACCGGAACGACCGTGGCACCGATTGCCGCCTGCATGGTGAGCTCGGTCGTCGTCGGCGGGACCGGGCCCCAGAGCACGACGATGATGCCGAGGACGGTGCCGGTAGCACCCGCGGTCCGCAGCCGGCGGACACGGGCCCTCGTGAGGAACCGCCTAGTGGGGAAGTTGGAAGCCATTCGTGCGAGCAGGTGTATCTGGTCAGAGTTCGCCAAGGCTCCGCCCACCACCTGTTGTATCAGGTGTCAGGGGGCGGCCGCCACCATCCGCCACCGGTCGATCACGCCCTGATCTCCGAATGCCCCGAGCCGGTCCGTGTCGATCCGACCCCACAGCCACAGCAACAGGTCGGACGCGCTGCCGCGCAGGGCGGCGTCGCCCTTGTCGTGAACCGGCTGAACGTCCGCGGTTCCGGTCACGATCCGGACCAGCCATTCGCCGGGCCGGTCGGTGGCGTGGAGATGCAGAGATCCGCCCAAGTCCGCCTCGGGTCGCCGGCGCAAACTGCGCGGCAGGAAGCCATTGAGGAACTCATCGACGCCATCCACGGCGACGTCGGCGTCGATGGAGCCGGAGTTCCCCGCCGCCGCCTCGGCATCCCAGCGGTGCATCGACGTCTCCTGCGCCATGCGCCGGAACCAGAAGGCGGGCACCCGTGGCCCCCAGCCAAAGTTCCATACCGGCGCGGCCGCGTCGCTCGCGGCCAACGTGCCCGCCAGCGCATCAAGGACGCGCTCGTACCAGGAGAAAAGGTCTTCGCCGTCGGCCGGTCCCACCACTGATGCGTAGTCGCCTCTCTCGGATGACTGCGTTCGCACCATGCCTTCCACCCAGGAATGCGTCATACCCATGTGTTTCACCAGGCCGCCCACGTCCCAGTCGGGGCAGGAGGGAACAGCCGCGTCCGGCCCGGCGCGGCGGGCGGCGTCGGCGAGGCCTCGACCCTCAGATCGGATCGTGTCGAGGTAGGCGGTGAGCTCCATGGCGGCATCTTCCCACCGACCGCGCCGGCGGGGCAGGGGCCCCGCTTGGGCGGGGGCTACCCACCGGTGGGAAGGGGTGCCCGGCCGGGGCTGGGACTGTGCTCAGATACAGCCCCATGGCGACCTTGACGGCAGGGGTGGACCTGGGCGGCACCAAGATCCAGACGGTGGTGGTACGAGCCAGGAAAGTCGTGGGCCAAGCGCGCGTGCCCACCCCCCAGACAGGTGCCGCCGATGTGGTCACGTCTATCGCCGAGACCGTGCAGTCGGCGCTGAAGGAGGCGGGCGCCGAAGTGACGGATCTGAAAGCCATCGGGATCGGCACTCCCGGCGAGATCGACCCAGAAACCGGGTCGGTGTCCAAGGCCGCCAACGTTCCCGGGTTGCTCGAGACGTTTCCGCTCGGGCCGGCCGTGAGCAAGCTGGTCGGACGGGTGCCAACCCGAGTTGACAACGACGTCCGGGTTGCCATTCTCGGAGAGTTCCGCCGGGGCGCCGGCCGCCCGTACAAGAACATCCTCGGCGTCTTCTGCGGAACCGGTGTCGGCGGCGGGCTCATCCTGGAGGGTCGGCTGCGCCACGGCCGTGGGGCCGCCGGTGAGATCGGCCACACGGTCGTGAAGGACGGTGGGCGCCTCTGCGCGTGCGGGCACCTCGGCTGCCTCGAGGCCTATGCCGGGCGACGCTCGATCGAGGCCACGGCGAGCGCGATGGCCAAGAAGGGCCACAAGACGGTGCTGTTCGACATCATGAAGGACCGGGGTCGAGATCGCCTGACCAGTGGGGTGATCGCGCGCGCCCTCGATCAGCACGACAAGCTCGCCGCCCGCTTGATCGACGAGGCCGTCTGGGCCCTCGGCATCGCGTTGGCGTCGGCCCAGAACCTGCTCGACCTCGAAGCGATCATTGTCGGGGGTGGCCTCGGCGACCGGCTCGGCTCGCCGTTCGTAGAGCGAGTGGCGGCCGCCATGGAACCCCATCTCTTCAGCGAGGACGTGCCGCCCGTGCTGCCGACCGAGTTAGGCGACCTGTCCGGTGCCGTCGGCGCAGCCGTGACGGTGGGAGGTTGACGGCGGTGCTCTCCCGGCCGGCGCCCACTCGGGCCGACGCACTGGCGTTGTTTGGCGCCACGGGAGACCTGGCCAAGAAGAAGATCTTCCCCGCCCTCTACCGACTGACCGAAGCGGGCCGGCTGGAGATGCCGGTCGTGGGCGTGGCCGCGTCCGAATGGTCGGACGTGCGGTTCCAGGCGCACGCCCGCGAGTCGATAGAAGTCGCAATCCCCGACATGGACCCCAGCGTCTTCGATCGGCTGGCGGCCCGACTGTCCTTGGTAGGCGGCAACTACGAAGACCGAAGAACGTTCAAGAAACTGGCCGGGAAGCTGAAGGCGGCGGGGGCGGAGCGCCCCGCCCACTACCTGGCCATCCCGCCCGCCCTTTTC
>CAXMLU010000779.1:0-3153 GCA_964194255.1 uncultured bacterium | reverse complement strand
ACACAGTACGACGCCCTCGGTCACGTCTGGTACGACGGCGAGATCTATAACGGCTATCCCGCATCCAGCACGATCGGCGGACTGAACCACGCGAGCGTGCTGCCTATCGCCGAGAGAGGCATCGTCGGCAGGGGCGTGCTTATCGACATGGCCCGTCATCGCGGCAAGCCAAGCCTCGACAAAGGTGAGACGTTCGACCATCGGGACCTCGAGGCGGCGGCTGAGGCCCAGGGCGTGACCCTGGACCGACGCAGCATCCTGGTGATTCGGACCGGCTTCATCGAGTACTTCTATACCGTGGCCGCCTCGGAGTTCTACGACGGCTTCAACGAGCCGGGGCTGACGTACTCGCGTGAACTGGTCGAATGGTTCCGCGACATGGAAATCCCAAACCTGGTCACCGATACCATCGCCAACGAGGTCACCTACGAACCCAAGACCGGCGCCGCCCTCCCGCTGCATTGCGCCCTGATGCGAAACCTCGGAGTGACGTTCACCGAGATCTGCCGGCTCGACAAGCTGGCGGACGATTGTGCCGCCGACGGGCAATGGGACTTCCTCTACACCGCCGCCCCGCTCAAAGTCGTCAAGGGCACGGGTTCGCCGGTCAACCCCGTAGTCATCAAGTAGACCGTATCGAAGGGGAACACGATGAGCATCTATGACTCCCGGCCATGGCTGGCTAACTACAACGCCGACAGACCCTCTGACATCGAGGTCGAGTTCCCAAGCGCACTCGACATGTTCAAGGCCGCAGTGGCGCGTGACCCCGACCACGTGCTGGTCCGCTACTTCGACGGTGCACTCAGCGTGCGGGAGGTGGACGAGCTCACGGACGCTTACGCGGCGGGACTGTTGGACAACGGGTTCAACCCCGGCGACCGGCTGGCCGTCTACCTGCAGAACGTACCCCAGTTCGTGCTGACGATGATCGCCACCTGGAAGGCCGGCGGCATCATGGTGTCGATCAATCCGATGAATAAAGAGAGCGAGCTCAAGGTATTGCTCGACGATTCCGGGGCGTCAGTGCTGGTGTGCCATCCCAACCTCTACCAGCAGTTCGGCGCCAAGGTCGTGCCGGATAGCGCGGTGCGCTTGGTCCTCACCACCTCGGAGCTCGAATATCAGACTCGCAACGACGACAGGCTGTTCGCCGGAATGTCCAAGTCGACGCCGGAGGGCACCCAGGACCTGCTCGAGTTCATCGAGCAGTACCGAGGCCAGCAGCCGGCGACCCCCGAGCTCAAACCCGAAGACGTGGCCCTGCTCACCTATACCTCGGGTACGACCGGCCCCCCTAAGGGCGCCATGACCACCCACCGCAACATAGTTTTCAACTCCCAGTCCTACCGGGACTGGGTGGGATTGAGCTCGGACGACGTGATCCTTGGTGTCGCTCCTCTCTTTCACATCACCGGGCTGATCGCCCACATCGCGATCTCTTTCCTGCTCCCCGCCACGTTGGTCCTGGCCTACCGCTTCGACCCTGACGTGATGCTGGAGGCGATCAGGGAGTGGCGTCCCACGTTCACGGTCGGATCGATCACTGTATTCATCTCGCTGATGAACGCGCCGAGGGCTCAGCACGATGACTTGGCCTCGCTTTCCAAGATCTATTCAGGCGGAGCGCCCATTCCACCGAGCACGGTGCAGGAGTTTCAGAAGCACTTCGGCCACTACATCCACAACATCTATGGGCTCACCGAGACCACGTCGCCCTCCCACGGTGTGCCTTTTGGCTCCGAGGCCCCAGTCGACAAGGAATCGGGGGCTCTATCGGTCGGCGTGCCGATCTTCAACACCATCGTCCGCATCGTGGGCGACGACGGCAAGGATCTGCCGGCCGGGGAGGTCGGCGAACTGGTCACTGAAGGCCCCCAGGTCGTCACCGGCTACTGGCAGAAACCAGCTGAGACAGAGAACGCTCTGGGCGGCGGGCGGCTCAGGACCGGCGACGTCGGCTACATGGACGACGACGGGTGGTTCTACATCGTCGACAGGAAGAAGGATCAGATCAACGTCGCCGGGTACAAAGTCTGGCCTCGCGAGGTCGAGGACGTCCTGTATCAGCATCCGGCGGTGAGAGAGGCTGCGGTCGTCGGAGTCGCCGACGAGTATCGGGGCGAGACCGTCAAGGCATACGTCAGCCTCCGTGCCGGCCAGGAAGCCCAACCAGAGGCGATCATCGCGTTCTGCAAAGAGCGCATGGCCGCTTACAAGTATCCCCGCGTCGTAGAGATCATCGACGAAATCCCCAAGACCGTCACGGGAAAGGTCCTCCGGCGAGAGCTACGCAAGAGGGTGGGCTAACCTCGGACTCCACCCAAAACGGCCATAAAACCATAGCGTCAGGGAAGTTCGGTGCCGTACCAGTTCAGTGAGCAGGGCTTGGCCATGCAGGACGACGTCAAGCAATTCATCGACGACCACATCTACCCGAATGAGGAGGAGTACTACGCCCAGTTGGACGAAGTCGGCTCCAACGGATACCCGCCGATCCTTGACAAGCTGAAGGCGGCCGCGAGGGAGCGGGGACTGTGGAATCTCTTCCTGCCGCACCTCGCTCTCGACGCGCCGGGGACCAAGCTGTCCAACCTGGATTACGCCCCCGTTTTCAGAGCAACTTGGCAAGGTGTCCTTCGCGTCGGAGGTCCTCAACTGCGCCGCTCCTGACACGGGCAACATGGAGGTCCTTAACCTCTACGGATCGGAAACGGTTAAGCGAGACTGGCTGGCCCCCCTGCTCGAGGGTGAGATCCGCTCGTCCTTCTCGATGACCGAGCCGGACGTGGCCTCCTCTGATGCGACCAACATCGGCTTGCGTATCGAGCGGGACGGGGACCGCTACGTCCTCAACGGCAAGAAATGGTTCAGTTCCGGTGCGCTCGCCGAGCGGTGCAAGGTGCTGGTCGTCATGGGCAAGACCAACCCTGACGCCTCCCGCCATCGCCAGCAGTCGATGATTGTGGTGGCCAAGGACGCGCCCGGTGTCTCGTTTGGCCGGCATCCCCATGTGTTCGGTTACGAGGACAGGGGTGGTCATCCCGAGATCATCTATGAGGACGTCCGGGTACCCGTCGACAACCTGCTGGGCGACGAGGGGGCGGCTTCGCGATCTCGCAGGCCCGCCTCGGGCCAGGCCGTATCCACCAC
>CAXMLU010000778.1:0-3622 GCA_964194255.1 uncultured bacterium | reverse complement strand
GTCCTGAGCCGCGGCCCGCCCGGCCCGGCCGCCCCGCCGGGTGTCGTAGCCCGCAACTACCTGCGGCTCGTCGCCGACGGTCGAGCCCGGCGGACCTTCGTCTACGTGTTGGTCAACGCCATGGTCCACTCCGGCATCTACACCTGGCTGGGCTTGTACTTTCAGCGCCGGTTCGGGCTCGGCGAGGTCGGCATCGGCCTGGCCCTGTTGGGCTACGGCGTTCCCGGTTTCGTCCTCGGCCCAGTGATCGGCCGCCTCGCCGACCGCCACGGCCGGGCCAGACTGATCCCGCTCGGCGTCGCCGTCGCAGCTATCTCCGCGTTGCTCCTGGCCCCGCACCTGCCGTTGGCCGTGCCAGCGGTGACGGTGGCCGTGTTGTCGTTGGGCTACGACCTCACCCAGCCGCTGCTGGCCGGCATCGTCACCTCATTGTCCGCGCAACGCGGCCAGGCCATGGGACTCAACATGTTCACGCTGTTCGTCGGCTTCGGGCTCGGGAGCCTCGTCTTCCAAGAGTTGCTGCACCTCGGCTTCGCCACCGCCCTGGTCGTGTTCGGGGTCGCCGGGCTCCTGGCCGCCGCGGTCGCCGTCCCGCTGTTCCGCACCGAGACGGCAGGCGGCCATTGAGCGCCGCATCTGACGCCGAGGGCCACCAAGACCGGTCGGGGCTACGACGTGCGTTGGCCAAGCCGGGCTTCCGCCGGTTCTTCGCGGCGCGGACCATCAGCCAATGGGGTGACACCTTCAACTCGGTCGCCCTGGTCATCCTCGTCTACCGGCTCACCGGCTCCGGGCTCAAGGTCGGGGCCGCCGTCGTATTCGAGATCGTCCCCGTTCTGGCGTTCGGGTTCCTGGCCGGCGCCCTGGTCGACCGACTCCCTCGCCGGCGAGTCATGATCGGCGCCGACGTCGGCCGAGCGCTCATCGCCGCAACCCTCGCCTTGTCGCACACCAACCTGGTCGTCATCTACGCCGCCGCCTTCGGACTGTCGGCGCTGACCGTGTTCTTCAACCCGGCCGCCGCCAGCGTGGTGCCCGTCCTGGCCGGCGAGGACAACGTGGTGGGGGCCAACTCGGCGGTGTGGTCGGCGGCCGTGCTGTCCCAGATCGCCCTCGCCCCCGCCGCCGGCGGGCTCGTCGCGATAGCCGGCGCGGGGCCTGCGTTCGCCATCAACGCCGCCTCCTTCGCCGCCTCCGCCGCCCTCCTCATCAGACTCCCGCTCCCCGACCGACACCTCGGGGGCCCCGGCGGCAGGCTCCACGACGTCGTCGAGGGGCTGCGCACCATTCGCGAGAGCCGGTTCCTGCGCACTCTGTCCGCCGTCCAAGTCCTCGCCGCCCTGTCCGCCGGCGCCACCTCGGCGTTGCTGGTCGTCCTCGCCGAACGCCACCTCCACGTCGGCGCCGCCCGCTTCGGGCTGCTTCTCGGGGCCATCGGCGTAGGCGCCGGCTTCGGGCCCCTCGTCCTCGGGCGCTTCGTGCGCGATGTCCGCCGGCCCGGCTGGCTGTTCGGCCCCTACCTACTGCGCGGCGCCGTCGACCTCACCCTGGCCGTCACGACCAGCTTCCCGGTCGCCCTCGGCGCCCTCGCCGTTTACGGGATCGGGACCTCCACTGGCAACGTCACCTACAACTCGGTCCTGCAGACCACCGTCCCCGACCGCCTCCGCGGTCGCGTGTTCGCGTTCTTCGACGTCGTCTGGCAGACCGGCCGCCTCGCCAGCATCGCCGCGGGCGGCATCCTCGCCGACCAGCTGGGAATCACCGCCGTCTACCTCATCGGGGCTGCGCTTCTCATCGGCGCTGGCGTGCTCGGCGTGACCCAAGCGGGTGAGGTCATGGTTCGCGAATGACGCAAGGGGACCTCCGACGCCAAAACTAGTCTCAACGAGACCGACGCCGCGCTGGCCCAGGCCGAGCCGCACCTGGCCAAAGACGAGCGGCCGTCTCGGTCGTCGTCTACCGACTCCTCGACACCGGGCAGCCCGTGCATCGACCGGGATCGACCGATCACGGGGACAGGTCTCGCCGTTTGAGCAGCGCGGCAGATGCGGCGGTGCCAGCGGCAGCAACTCCGAGAAGGACGGCGAGGGAGCTCCAGGGGAGAGTGCCGTGGGCGAGCACGTCGGCGGGCACGTAGTAGTGGAACGGACTGATGTATCGAAGGCTGGCGGCTTTGGACCACGCGAGGGCGATGAAGTTCACTGCGAAACCGACGGCGCCGACGGTCACGGTGGCGCCGATGACTTGTGCTCTGCGTCGGCCGGCGGCCGACACGGCAATGGCGGGGCCCGCGATGCAAAGCCCGAGCGCGAGGCCGAGTGCGCCGCTGGTGGCGACCCGGTCGAGGGGGATGGCCTGGCGGAGTTGCGGTGTGAGCTCGACGCCTGCGGCGATGGCGCCGGCGGCGGCGATGTTCAACACAACGAGGACGACGAACAGGGCGGCGATCCGTTCGGTGAGGAGGCGGGCCCGCGAGATGGGGCGCACCATGACCAGCTCGATGGTGCCGGCTTCGACGTCGGCGGCGAGCACCGCCGCGGCCAGGGCGCCGACGGCGGTGAGTTGCATGGCGATCCAAAACGGGTGGACGAGGCCGAAGCCGAGCAGACCGGGGTAGGTGGTGATGGGGACGCCGCCGCCCGAACCGCTGAGCGCTCGGAACAGCCCGGGGACGGCGTTGACCTCGCTGGCGAACAGCTTGTTCGGTGGACTGGCGCGGGCGATGGCGATGACGAGCCCTTCGAAGGTGGCCATGGCGAGCGTTAGGGCGGCCACCAGGCGACGCCGGTTGTGTAGCGCCAACCAGAACAGCGGGAAGCGTTCGCTCACCTGCACGCTTCGGTCTGTGGCTGAGCGTGACGGTAGAAGTCGAGGAACGCCTCGTCGAGGCCGGCTTCCTCGACGGTCACGTCTTCGACTGGGTGGGCGAGCAGCCCGCGTAGCGCGGCCACGACTTCGCCGGGTGCGATGAGTAGGCGTAGTTCGTCGCCTGTCCATTGCGGTGACCAGTCCTTGTCGATCGGGATCCCGCGACGGTCCCGTCCGGGCGCGAAGGTCAGCCGGACCCGCCGGACCCGCGCCTCGCGAAGGCTTGCGACTGTCTCCACCGCGACCAGGCGGCCGGCCCGGACGATGGCGACTCGCCGGCAGGCCCTCTGGACCTCGGGCAGGATGTGGCTGGACAGAAGACGGTGCGCCCGGCGCCAGCCGCCTCGTCGAGCAGCTCGAAGAAGGTCTCCTGCACGAGCGGGTCGAGGCCCTCGGTGGGCTCGTCCAGAATGACCATCTCGGGGTCGTGCTGGAACGCCTGGACGAGGCCGAGCTTTTGCTTGGTGCCGTGCGAGTAGCTATGCACCGGTTTGTCCAGGTCGGCTGCGGTGAGCATGAGCCGTTCGCATAGTTCGTGGCGCCGCGGCGTCGGGGCGCCTTGGAGGTCGCCGAGAAATTTGAGGTGACGGGCTCCGCTGAGCTCGCCGTAAAGGCGCAGCTCGCCGGGGAGGTATCCAATGCGAGGCGCAAGGGCCTTGTGGTCGGCGATGGGTCCAAGCCGAGCACCCGGACCTGTCCGGCGGACGGTGTGAGCAGGCCGACCAGACAGCGGATGGTGGTGGTCTTGCCG
>CAXMLU010000777.1:0-2945 GCA_964194255.1 uncultured bacterium | reverse complement strand
GTATCAGAACATCGTTCGTCATCGTCGAACAGATACCGACAGCAGCGGGCGACGTGTCAGGTGCGACCGCACTCGACAGGGGATGTACAGCCAACAGGCTCCGAGCACAGGAAGGGGGGTGAGCGCGTAGCTCAGGCCTTTGGGCCGTTGAGCGACGCGACGCCATGAAGGAGAATTCCTTTGTCCAGAAGCTCATTGCCGAGGTATTCGGCACGGCGTTTCTGGTGTTCATCGGAGTGGGGTCGGTTCCGGCCACACTCCATCTGGCCGGTAAGACAAGTCCGTTTACGATGGCAGACCTGGGAATGATCTCCTTTGCCTTCGCCTTGGTGGTGATCGCGATGGTGTACAGCCTGGGCCATGTGTCCGGATGCCACATCAATCCGGCCGTAACGTTAAGTCTGGCCGTGACCGGCAAGTTCCCGTGGCGGGAGGTGCCCGGCTACGTGATCGCCCAGGCGACTGGCGCGACGCTTGGGGCTCTGGCCATCGTGGGGGTGCTCGGCACGGAGGCCACACGACTCGGGTTGGGGGTTGCCTCCTACGCCTCCTCGGTCGGGGCGGGGCGGGCAATGTTCGCCGAAGGTATTGGCACGTTCATCCTGGTGTTCACGGTGTTCGGGGTGATCGACAAGCGGGCCACTCCCGGCTTCGCCGGCCTGGTCATCGGCTTCGCCGTGTTCGCCATCATCATCGTGGTCGGCCCGGCCACATCGGCGTCGATCAACCCGGCGCGCACGATCGGCCCGATGATCATTCTCGCCGCCTTCAACGGCACCGTGCATTGGTCGCAGCTGCCGACCTATCTGGTGGGAGAGTTCGCCGGCGGCATCTTGGCGGCCGTTACCTATCTCGCCATCGCCGATCCCCGCCGCGCACCGATCACCAGTGTGCGCGATGCAGCCATCGTTGTCCCTGACCACGCCCTCGAAGAGGCCGGCGCCGTCCGCTGACGGCCAAAGGAGCGAACCATCATGAAGAAGCTGATCAACGACACCGACAACGTGGTCACCGATGCACTGGCCGGCCTAGCCGCCGCCCATCCTGACCTCCGCGTCGACTTGGACAACCAGATCGTGGTGCGGGCCGATTGCCCGCGGGCCGGCAAGGTCGGTCTGGTGTCGGGTGGGGGGTCCGGTCACGAACCGCTTCACGGCGGATTTGTAGGACTCGGCATGCTCGATGCCGCTTGCCCGGGAGCGGTGTTCACCTCGCCGGTCCCAGATCAGATGCTGGCCGCCACTAAGGCAGTCGACGGCGGGGCTGGTGTCGTGCACATCGTGAAGAACTACACCGGCGATGTGATGAACTTCCAGCTGGCCGCAGAGCTGGCCGCCGACGACGGCACCAAGGTCGAGTCGGTGTTGGTGAACGACGACGTGGCCGTTGAGGATTCGACGTGGACGGCCGGCCGGCGTGGCACCGGCGCGACCGTGTTCGTCGAGAAGATCGCCGGCGCACTGGCGGAGAGCGGGGCCGATCTGGCCGCGGTGGCCGCGGTGGCCCGCAAGGTCAACGAGCGGTCCCGCAGCTTCGGCATCGCGCTCACGTCCTGCACGACGCCCTCAGCCGGGACGCCTACCTTCGAGCTCGGCGGCGATGAGATCGAGGTCGGTGTCGGCATTCACGGCGAACCGGGACGGAGCAGGCGAAAGATCGGCAGCGCGCGTGAACTGACGGAGTTGGCCACCGGTGCCGTCCTCGACGACTATCCCCTGGGTGCCGGTGACCAGGCTCTGGTCATGGTCAACGGCCTCGGCGGCACGCCGCTGGTCGAGTTGTACGTGGTCTTCGGAGAGGTCGCCCGGATCCTGGGCGGTCGCGGCGTCGACATCGCCCGGAGCTTGGTCGGCAACTACATCACCAGCCTGGACATGGCCGGCTATTCGCTCACCGTGTGCAAGCTCGACGACGAGCTGATCAGGCTGTGGGACGCTCCGGTGAAGACACCGGCACTACGATGGGGACTCTAGGAGCGATTGTGTCTGGAGGTACGGCCGTGGACGCTACCTTCGTGCGCCGTTGGATGGCTGAGATCACGACCTCCGTTGACGACCAGAAGGACTATCTCACCCAGCTCGATGCCGCTATCGGCGATGCCGACCATGGCGTCAACATGCAACGAGGATTCACGGCCGTGATGGCCAAGCTCGGTCAGACCGAGCTGACTGGTCCCGGTGATGTCTTCACCACGGTAGGTGCGACCCTCATCTCGTCCGTCGGAGGGGCCTCCGGGCCCCTCTACGGCACGGCGTTCCGCCAAGCCGGCAAGGCGGTCGGTCCGGCATTGACATTTGATGCGGCCGAGCTGGTCGCGGCGTTGCGGGCGGCCCTCGAGGGTGTGCAAAAGCTGGGCGCGGCCACCGAAGGCGACAAGACGATGGTTGACGCGTTTGCGCCGGCCGTGTCCGCGATGGCCAACGAGGTAGCGGGCGGCAGCCCACTGGCGGCAGCCATCAAGGCCGCCGCTCTGGCCGCCGAGGACGGTATGCGGGCGACGATACCGCTGCAGGCCCGTAAGGGCCGGGCCTCCTATCTCGGCCCGCGCAGTGTGGGCCATCAGGATCCCGGCGCCACCTCGACGGCACTGATATTCGCGGCACTGCGACGGGTCGCCGACAGCACGTTCTCATGACACCGGCGGTGTTTCCGGTGGTGGCGGCATCGGGTGGTGTCGCGACCGGCCGAGCCTTGGTGCTCCGCCGGCGTACCAACTCCAACGGTCATGGCCGCGCCGCTTCGGCTCTCGATGTCGACGCCGCCTTCGACCACGTGGCCGAGGAGTTCAGGGCGCTGGCCGACCGCTTGCAGTCCGCCGGGCACTCCGACGAGGCGGAGATCGTCGCAGTGGGAGCGTTGATCGCAGAAGACCCACAGCTTCGTGACGGCGCCCGCCGGGCCGTCGAGCTCGGAGCCAAGGCGGCCGACGCGGTGGTGGCGGCGGC
>CAXMLU010000776.1:0-4303 GCA_964194255.1 uncultured bacterium | reverse complement strand
GAGCCGTAGAACGCGGCGTCGCCGAAGCTGAACACGCCGCCATCGGCGGCCACCATCCAGTAGCCCCGCCCGTCCGGTGTCGCAGCCATGCCCATCACCGGGGCGTAGAGGTTGGACCCGCCCATCGACCCGTAGAACCCGGCGTCGCCAAAGCTGAATGCCCCGCCGTCCGCAGCCACCACCCAATACCCATTCCCGCTCGGAGTTGCTGCCATCGCCACAGGCGGCGCGGCCAGCGATGTCCCGGCGAAGCCGCCCAGCGAGGGGGCGTCGCCGTAGGCCGAGACGCCGCTTCCCGAGAAGCCAGCGAAGGAGGACGGCACCATCCGAAGGCGGGCCAGTCTGGGGAAAGGGCCGGTCGCGGCAAGCAGGCTCGAGACCACGGCGACGCGGACAACGAGGGAAACACGATGCCTCCAGCTGCCGCGCACCCGCCGAATCTACTGCTGGGCCAGCTCAGGTTGTGACGTGAGGTTCTCGACGAGGTGTGGCGCGTCGGTCTCCATGCCGAGGAACAGGGATGATGCTTCGGTGTGAAGCCAGGGCAAACCTAAGAACGACCCTGTGTGACCAGGCCAAGGCCCGACATCCCGGGGATACGGTCGACATTGCGGTCGATGCGGGCCGCGAGTCGAGCGCCGACGTCATCCCCGAACAGGTAGCGGATGGCAAACTACGCCCGTTCCGACCGGGTGCCAACACTTGCGTAACGCAATACGGGCGATGGTTGCGTATGGCGCGACCGAGACAACCGGCGCCGGGCTTTTCGCTGGCGTAAAGGTCGATATGCCGACCCTCTTGTCACATGTGCGACGCAGAAGCTCAGCCAGGAGCGGGTGGCCGGAGCGGACGGCCAGACGACCATACCCGGCCTGGGTGGTCCACTCGTTGATGGCTCCCCACGCCATCGCCACGGCCGTCATGTCAAGAAGCAGCATCGACCGGCCATAAACGCGATGGGACGCATGCGGTCCTTGCGCCAGTTCCCAGCCCGGGTCCGGAAGATCCTGGACCGCCCGGCCGGTTCGCCGTGGGCGATCAGGACCAGGTCAACGCCTCGCCATGCCAGTGCTCCTCGTAGTTCCACAAGGTGAGGAAGGTGGTGATGTCAGGGTCGGCGTGCGCCTTGGTCACCAACAGGTCGCGCAGGTAGCACAGGGTGTGACTCTCGATGTCGTGCATGTAGTGCCGGCAGCGCTGGGCGTCGGAGTCGAGGGGCTGGGTGGCGAACGCGGCGCGCAACTCCAGATCAGAGATGTCCAGGCGGCCGGCTACCCCGGTGTAATGGTCGATGTCGAAGGCCATGCCAGGGGCTCGGCGCCGCTCTCCCGCGCGGGTGGCACGGGCTAAGATGGGCTCTGACCTGCTCATTCTTGGAGCGGACGCGGGCCGACCAGGGTGACCTACGGCTTGTGATGCCTACGGTGCCTGTCGTCGTTGTCGTGCTTCTCGTGCTTCTCATGGTTCGGATGGGAGGGCGAAGCGACCGCTGCGCCTGACGCCAGCGCATTGCCGTAGGCCATGGCTGCACTGAAAGACAGACCGCCAAGCATGAGCCGACGCACGAAGACTCGCCGGGTGACACAACCCTGGATGTAACCCTCGATGAGCTCTTCCTCTGACATCGGGCGTCGACCCTCTCTTGGTTGGTCGAACTGTACACCAACGTTCGCTTCGACGGGCGCCCCGTGAGAGCCGAGAAATGCCTCCGGGTATCATGGCGACGTGGGGGCGGCCCGACGGTTTTTGGTGTGCACGGCATGGAGTCCGTGGGGACGGTCGCGCGGCTTCCAGCACCGCCTGGGGATGGTCAGCGAGGCGCTCGGCGGACTCGGCACAGTCGACGTTTGCATCCTCGACAGGTGGCGGTCCCCGGAGCTCGAGCTGGAGTGGCCCGAATGGGTGGGTGAAGCGGAATGGTGTCGGGTCGACGGATCCGCGCCGTCGGGCCTTCGCCCCATGCTGGGACGAGGCTCGGTCGTAACCGAACGCGTCGCGCCGGACGCCCTGCCTGCAGCGCGGGCTCGCTTCTTCACCCGCCGTTACGACCTCACGTGGTGCACGGAGCCGCGCGGTTACGAGCCGGTCGCCGACCTTGTCTCCCGTCCAGTGGTCCTCGATCTCCACAACGTTCTGAGCGCGTCCTTGGAGCACAAGCGCCGACTCCTCCTCCGACGGCCGTGGCTGGCGGCGGCGTGGCGCCAGGCGATCCCCGACCCCCTGTACCGACCCGGCATCGAGCGGCGATGGCGAGCGTGGGAGGCCAACGCCGTCCGCGCCTGCGACCGGGTCGTGGTGTGCAGTGACATAGATCGAACCCGCATTGGCGGCTCAGCCACGGTCGTTCCGAACTGCTATCGCCGGCCAACGCGCCCAGCCGGCCGGGCCCGCGATCCCGATGGTCCCCTACGGATCGGCTTTGTCGGATTCCTGCACTACCAACCGAATTTCGACGCCGTCCGGTGGTTCGCGGACGCGATTCTCCCCCGGGTACGTCGCCTCGAACGGGATGCCGAGTTCCGCGTGATCGGCGAGTTCGGACCGGGACTGGAGGATCTCGGACGCCGACCCGAAGTGCACCTGCTCGGCTTTGTGCCCGATCTTGAGGCTGAGTTGGCACAGCTGTCGGTACTGGTCGCGCCGATTCGCTTCGGCGGAGGTACGCGGTTCAAGATCCTCGAGGCGTTCGCCCATGAGATCCCGGTGGTCTCCACCACCATTGGCGCCGAGGGCATCGACGTTCGAGATGCCGACCACCTGCTCCTCCGCGACGGCCCAGCCGCATTCGCGCGGGCAATTGTTGACCTCCATCGGAATGCGCCCATGCGACAGCGCCAGATCGTCCGGGCGGCGCAGCTCTACGAGGACCAATACACCTGGGACCGCGGCGTGGCTTCGGTGCAACAGGTGGTGCAAGACCTCACCGGGACGAGAGAGGTCGCCCGGCCACCGGTCAAGCTGGAGATGCGATGAGACAGCGCGGCGCGGGAGTCGGGAGCGAGTCGCGCCTCGTCTGCCTGCTACCCGTCCGTAACGCCGCCGATGCCTTGCCGGAATGGCTCGACGAGGCAGCCGCATTCGCCGATGCCATTGTCGCGCTCGACGACGGGAGCACCGACGATACGGGTGCCATCCTCGCCGCTCATCCGCTCGTGGCCAGCGTCATCACGAACGAGCGCCGCGACAGCTACCTCGGTTGGCACGACGGCAGGAACCGGAACCGCCTGCTCTCGGCGGCCGCGGCTCTAGCGCCTGATTGGATCTTTTCGCTCGATGCTGACGAACGTCTCGATCCCACCGATGCCGATGCCTTGCGGCGATTCATCGCTACCGAGGCGCTTCCCTATTTTGCCTATGGCTTCCGCCTCTACCGCATGCATGACGGTGATTCCTATGACCCCGACTACGAGTGGGTCTTCCGCCTGTTCGCGTTCAAGAAGACCAGCGCCTTCCTCAACCGCCGGCTCGATCTCGTCCCGGTTCCCACCGAAATCGGACCCGAACGCTGGGTAAACACCACCCTGCGGATCAAGCACTACGGCGGGGTCGACGAGGTCAGCCGCGAGCAGAGGGTGGCCAAGTTTCGCGAAGCTGACCCCGAGGGCGCGTTTGCCGGCTACTACGAGAACCTCGCGCCTGCCTCATCCGGCCCGTTTCCCCGCTGGCGGCCGCGTGCGCCGGAGACGGCAGTCCTGCCCGGATCCAGCGGCGCGACGGTGGACCGTGCGGCGCGTCCCCACGTGGTCTGCCTGCTGCCAGCACGGAACTGCGCCGATCTCCTTCCGGGCTGGTTCGACTCCGTCTCGCGCGTCGCCGACGCGATCGTCGCTCTCGACGATGGCAGCACCGATGAGACCGGAAGATTGCTGGACCAGCATCCCCTGGTGGTCAGGGTCCTGAGCAACCCTCCGCGTCCCAGTGGTTACGACGACTGGGATGACGGCGACAACCGCAATCGGCTGCTCGCAGTCGCCGCCGAGCTCTCGCCGACCTGGGTCATCAGCGTTGACGCGGACGAGCGCATTCCCGCCGAGGACGCCGCCGCGCTCCGGCGCTTCCTCCATGATGGCGCGCAACCCGGGTACGGGTACGCGCTGGCGTCCTATCGGATGATCGGCGACGAGGACCATTACGATCGCCTCGACTACGACGCGTATCGGCTGTTCGCCTTCGAGCCGGGCCACGTGTTCCCGACGGACCGGCTCCACGCGCCGCCGATCCCCACTGCCATCTCGCCGGATAGCTGGCGACAGACGACCATCCGCATGAAGCACCTTGTCAGCCTCACGGACGCCGATCGGCG
>CAXMLU010000775.1:0-8391 GCA_964194255.1 uncultured bacterium | reverse complement strand
GAGACAGGTGCCGGCCAGCACGGGGTGGCCACGGCGACTGCCGCCGCGTTGTTCGGTTTTGACTGTGTCGTGTACATGGGCGAGGTGGATACCGAACGGCAAGCCTTGAACGTGTTTCGCATGCAACTGCTCGGCGCCGAAGTCCGGCCCGTCCTGTCGGGCACCCGAACGCTGAAGGACGCAGTCAACGAGGCCATGCGCGACTGGGTGGCCAGCGTGGAGTCGACCCACTACTGCCTGGGATCGGTGATGGGCCCGCACCCGTACCCGTGGATGGTTCGCGAGTTCCAGCGGATCGTGGGTGAGGAGGCGTACGGGCAGTGCCGGGAACTGCTCGGCGGGACCGATCCCGACTACGTGGTGGCATGTGTAGGCGGTGGCTCAAACGCGGCCGGCACGTTTGCCGGCTTCGTCGACACGGACGCCCGGCTGGTGGGCGTCGAGGCGGCCGGGGGAGCGGCCATAGGGCGGGGTGTCCCCGGCGTCGTCCACGGCATGAAGTCGTTCGTCCTTCAGGACGAGTACGGCCAGGTCTCCGAGGCGCACTCCATCTCCGCCGGCCTCGACTATCCGGGAGTCGGACCCGAGCATGCTCACCTCTCGGCGATCGGGCGGGCTACCTACATGGCCGCCGGAGATGCCGAGGTGCTCGACGCGCTCCGGCTGCTGGCTCGCACCGAGGGGATCATCCCGGCCCTCGAACCGGCCCACGCGTTGGCGTGGGTGGCCCGGGCGGCCGGCACGGATGAGCTGCCGGCCGGATCGACGGTTCTCGTCACCCTGTCCGGTCGAGGCGACAAGGACGCCGAACAGGTGATGGGGCTGCTCACGTGAGCGGTCCGCTGGAGTCGGCGCTGCTGGCCAAGCGGGCGGAGGGACGCAAGTTGCTCGTGCCGTACGTCACCGGCGGCATCGGGGCGGACTGGGTGCGGGTCCTGCAGGCGATGGCCGAGGCGGGCGCCGACGCCGCCGAGGTGGGCATCCCTTTCTCCGATCCGGTCATGGACGGGCCGACCATCCAGGAGGCGTCCGAACGGGCGCTGCGCCGAGGGGCGACCCCGGTGTCCATCCTGCAGGACCTGAGGGAGGCGGGGGCCATCGGCATCCCGCTCGTCGCGATGACGTACTACAACATCGTGTTCCGGGCCGGACACCGCCGCTTTGCCCAGTCACTGGTCGACGCAGGGGTGGCCGGCGCTATCGTGCCCGACGTGTGCCTGGAGGAGTTGGCCGACTGGGAGCGGGCGGCTCAACACCTTGGGGTGGAGACGGTTCTGTTGGCCGCGCCGGTCACGCCCGACGACCGCCTGGCCGAGCTGTGCCGGCGGTCCCGGGGCTTCATCTACGGCGTGAACCTGATGGGAGTGACGGGGGAGCGCGGATCTCTGGCCGAGTCGGCCGCCGCCCTGGCCAAACGGCTGAAGGCGGCGACCGACCTGCCGGTCATCATGGGCTTCGGGATCTCCACGCCCGAACAGGCGGTGGCGGCGGCCGCTGAAGCGGACGGCGTGATCGTGGCCTCGGCCCTAATGCGCCGGTTGCTCGACGGGGCGGGGCCGGAGGAGATCGGCGAGGACGTGGCCCGACTACGGGCCGCGCTCGACGCGGGCTAGACGACGAGTCAGCCCCGGCATCGCCGTCTGCGCCCCGGCGCTCTGATCGAATGACCGCGTGAGTCGCCCACCCGATGCACGCTCCCGCCCCTCGCTCACCCCCGCCTCGCTGGTTTCGTGGTTGGCCGAGTCGCTCCGTACCCTGCCCGGCACGGTCCGCCACGGGCTCAACCTCCGCACGCGCCAGCAAGTCTCGCTGGTGGTCGCCGAGGCCAACGCCAGCCGGCCGTGGATCTGGGCCCACGAAGCGTGGCGCGACTTCCTCGGTCCGGTCGTGGTCGACGAGGAGATCCTCGCCTATGCCCAGGCGTGCGCTGGCGGTGGCCGCCCGGTGGAAACCGTCCTGCCGAGCGGGGTGCGGGCGACGGTGGCGCGCGCCGAGCTAGCCAGCTTGGCCGCCAACGGTGCCGAGGCGATGGGTGAGCGGATGAGGGGCCGCCGCCCCTGGTACCCGGCCGACACAGCATGGGACACCGGTGTGGCCCTGGTGGCCCTCCCCTTGACCGTGCCGGCGCTGGCAGCCGCCGGTTTGGTCCGGGCCGCCGCCCGCCTGGCTCCGCCGGTCCCCGTCGTCGAAGTCGGCGCAGAGGACGAGGCCAACCTGCTGGTGGCCGTCCTCGCCCATTCCGTGCCCCAGTTGCTCGGCAACGCGGCAGTACGGACGGCACTGCTGGCCTGCCGGCCACAGTCGCCGTCGGCGTGCGGTCCGGGGAAGTGGAGGCCACCGTCCGTTTCGGCCGGCGCCGCTTGGCCATCTACAACGGCATCACGGGAGACGCCCGAATCGTGATCGACGTGGACGCGGCGGCGATCGCCGGGCTAGCGGCGGCCGCCCTGGTGTCGGTGCTCAGCCCGGCCCCGTGAAGGTCGCCGACTGTGAGCTCTGCGAGGCGGCCCGGATGACCGCGTGGCATCACAAGGACGACGTGTGCTGGGTGGCCGACTGCGAGGTCTGCGACGTGCCGATGGTCGTGTGGAACGAGCACGGCCGTGAGCCGCCCGAGGTCGCCCTCGACCACATGCTCGCGGCGCTGAGCCGGGTGGCCGCGGCGCGCTTCGGCGAGGGCGCGTTCACTGTCGACCGGGTCATGCGCCAGATCCCAGGCCACTTCCATGCTCACGCCCGCGATAAGGACTGGTGGGTGAGAAGGTTCGGAGGGATGGAGCGACGATGACCCCAGGTCGTCGTCAACGCGCCCATGCGACCGCCCGACGTCCGGATCGATGACCTCGCCCATCCGCGGTTCGCGCCCGCGGTGGCCGAGATGATGGCCGCGTTGTGCCCTTCGCCGAGCAGATGCCCCTCAGCCTGGACGTTCTGGCCGCTCAGGCATCGACGGAGACGGGACTCGACGACTTCGGCGACGACTGGTTCCGCGAGCCCATCAGCGTGGTATTGCGGGCGCTGACGACCGAGACCCGCCTGAGCCCGTTCGGCCGGGTCACGACCTCCGTGCAGTTCCTCCAACTGCTGAAGAACCGGCTGCTCATCCAGGACGTCCTGCGCCGCCACCCCGAAATTCGCGATGTCCCCATCGAGCGGCCCGTCGTGATCGCCGGGCTGCCACGCACCGGCACCACCCACCTGCACAACCTGATTTCGTCGGATCCGTCGTTGCGATCTCTGCCCTACTGGGAGAGCCTCGAGCCCGTCCTGTCCGAAGCCGAACGCCCGGGGCCAGGCGAACCGGATCCCCGTCTGGCCCGGACCGAAGCTGGGCTGCAGTTCCTCGACCAGGCGCTGCCGTTTTTCAAGCGCATGCACGAGATGACGACTTGGCACGTTCACGAGGAGATCCAGCTTCTGGCCATTGCCGGTTCGACCATGCTGTTCGAGACGTCGGCCGTACTGTCGAGCTGGCGGGACTGGTACAAGGCCAACGATCAAACGCCGGCGTACCGCTACCTGCGAACGGTGTTGCAGGTCTTGCAGTGGCAGCGAGGCGGCACCTGCTGGGTGCTCAAGTCACCCCAGCACCTTGAACAGTTCGGCCCGCTGGTGACCGTGTTCCCGGATGCCACCTTCGTGGTGACCCACCGCGATCCGGTGTCCATCACCGCCTCCCTTGCGACCATGATCGCCTACACGGCCCGGCCGAACCACGAGCACGTCGAGCCGGCCGTCATCGGGCGGTACTGGGCCGACCGCCTGGTCGACCTCCTCGAGTGCTGCACCCGTGATCGACATCTGCTGCCGGCCAGCCAGTCGATCGACATCGGTTTCACCGAATTCATGGCCGACGATGTGGCCGTCGTGGCTCGGATCTACGACTTGGCCGGCCAGCCGATGACCCCGTCGGTGAACTCGGCGATGCACGCCCTCATGGCGGAGCATCCCCGTGGGAAGTACGGCCGGGTGGCCTACGACCTAGCCGACTTCGGCCTCGATCGTGACGAGCGCCGGGCCGCCCTGGCCTTTTACACCGACTCATTCGCGGTGGACGAGGAGCCAGCCTGATCCAGGGGGACTACCTTGGTCGTGGGTTGTTCGGGCGTGGCTGTGGGCAGGAACCAGCGAAACCAGATGCGGCCGCGTTGGTGGCCGGCGGTGGAGACCCAGTTCGGATGGCCCGGGTCGCGCCCGGCAATGACAATCGTCCATGACCCGTCGGCCTGGTAGGCCACTCGGGTGCCGTTGATGGTCACCCGCTCGTAGTCGTAGTTGTAGGTGTGCAGGAACGGATTCCACAGGCACAAATTCCAGAACGCGCAGTCCGGCGACCGGCCCTCGATCACCAACGCCTCACCGTCGGTCAGGTCGAAGGCGCCCATCGCATAGGCGGCGTCTCCGGCCGCCCATCCGTAGGTCGCCTCCGGTACGCCGGGACCCTGGATGCTCCGGGGACGAACGTGGCCGCCAAGGCCGGCCTCAACCGCAGCATCTTCGACGCCGGCTGGGCCTAGTGGCGCCGACAGCTCACCTACAAACCGGCGGACGCTGGTAGAAGAGTCACGGCCGTCAACGCCCAGCACAGCTCCCAGCAATGCCAACAGTGCGGACTCACAGACGCCCGCAACCGACACGGCCCTAGGTTCAGCTGCCTGAGCTGCGCTCACCAAGCCGACGTCGACGACAACGCCGCCGCCGTCATCCTCCAACGGGTCGAGTCGGCCCGGCAATCCCCACGCTGCCTGATCCCGAGGCCCGTGATGCAGACTGTCGCAAATACCTCTGGAATGCCACTAGGACGTACCGATGCTGTCAGCAGCCAAGATCCTGATCACCGGTCCCACCGGGCAAGTCGGAGAACCCGTGGCCGTGGCGCTGGCCGCCGACAACGACGTCTGGGGGATCGCCCGCTTCGCCGACCCCGACGCGCGTCGGCGGCTGGAGGACTCGGGCATCCACACCGTAGTGGTCGACCTGATGGCGGCCGAGTTCGGCGAGTTGCCGGAGGACTTCGACTACGTCCTGCACTTCGCCGTGATCAAAAGCTGGAGTGACCGCGGCTTCAACCGGGATCTGTCGGCCAACGTGGAGGGGCTGGGCCTACTTATGGCCCATTGCCGCAACGCTCGGGCGTTCCTGCACTGTTCGTCGACGGCCGTCTACCAGCCGAACGGGCGTCATCCCTTTGCCGAGGACGATCCGCTCGGTGACCACCACCGCTCGCTGATGCCGACCTACAGCATCTGCAAGATCGCCGCGGAGGGGATGGCCCGCTATGGCGCGCGTCAGTGGGGGCTGCCCACGACGATCGCCCGGCTGAACACTCCTTACGGAGACAACGGCGGCTGGCCGGCCTTCCACCTCGAGTTGCTCTTGGCCGGCGATGCCATCCCGGTACATCCCGACGGGAGCTTCTACAACCTCATCCACGAGGACGACATCCTGACGACGGTCCCGAAGCTGCTTGACGCGGCGGCCGTTCCCGCCACCATCGTGAACTGGGCGGGTGGCCAGACCGTGAGCGTCGCCGAATGGTGCACCGAACTGGCCGAGATCAGCGGCCTGGAGGCCAAGTTTGTGGAGGATCCTCAGGCGTTGGCCAGCGTGGCCGTCGACACGACCCGCATGCGGGAGTTGATCGGAGAGACGTCGGTCGACTGGCGAGATGGACTTCGACGGCTGGTGGCGGCTCGTCACCCGGAGCTGCTCGGATCCCGGTAACCGGCCGCCACTTCGGCCATGAACAGATCCATCGTGTCTCGCCGCCGCGCCCCATGCCCCAGGTTCCAGTCGGGCACGATGAACTCATCCACGCCCGCCTCGGCGTAACGGCTTATCTGCTCGGCTATCTCGGCAGGTGTGCCCGCGAGGGCGCGGTCCATGTTGGGCTGCCGCTTGGACTTCAGCCACTCCTCGTCTTTGGAGAGGAACATCAGTGCCTGGGCGGAGTGCTCGATCGACGCCGGATCGCGGCCCAGCGTCTCGCAGTGGCGATCCAGGACGTGACCAAGATGTTCGAGCACGTCGGGCGCCCCCCAGGCGTTCCATTCGTCGGCGTACTGTGCGGCGATGCGCAGCGTCACCTTTTCCCCGCTTCCGCCGACCAGCAGCGGGATACGCCGCCCCTCGAACCCTTTCGGTTCGCAGGGAGCGTCGGTCAGGCGGTAGAAGCGCCCGGGGAAGTTCACCCTCTCCTCGGAGAGGAGCGATCGCACCACCTGGCAGGCCTCCTCGAAGCGGGCCAGTCGCTCCGGCACCGGAGGAAGTTCGATGCCATAGGCGGCATGCTCGTTGTCCTGCCACCCTGCGCCCAGACCGAGGACCAGCCGTCCGCCCGAGATCTGGTCCACAGCGGCGGCCATGTTGGCCAGGACGGCCGGGTGCCGGTACGTATTGCCGGTCACCAAGGCGCCGAGGCGGACGCGTGGCACCGCCGCCGCCAGGCCGGCCAGCACCGACCAGCACTCAAGCACCGGTTGGCTGACGTCGCCGCCGTTGGGCATGAAGTGATCGGGAAAATAGACGCCGTCCCAGCCGGTCTCGGCCGCGTAGGTGGCGACCTCGAGAATCTCACTCCACGGATGCTGGGGGCTGGGCCAAACGCTGAAACGCATCCCCGGACCTTACGCGTTTAAGGTTGCAGGCATGGCCAGGCCAAACCCGATCGTTGACCTTCTGAGCAACGTGGAACTGTTCAAAGGGGTATCGAAGAAGGATCTCTCCAAGATCGCCAACGCCATGAAGGAGATGGACTTCCCCGAGGGCAAGGTGGTCACCGCCGAAGGTGACGAGGACGCCCGCTTCTATCTGATCCTCGAGGGCGCTGCCCGGGTGTCGATCGGCGGACGGAAGCGGCAGCTCCTCAGTCCGGGCCAGTACTTCGGTGAGATCGCCCTCATCGACGGCGGGCCCCGCTCGGCGACGGTTACCGCCGAGACGCCGTTGCGCACCCTCACCCTGGCCCCGTGGAACTTCAAGCCGCTGCTCAAAGAAAACCCAGACATGACCTACAAGATCCTGATTGAGATGTGCCGGCTGCTCAGGTCGGTCGAGAAATCGATGCTGAAGTAGCCATGACCGGCCTGCAAACCGAGTACACCGAGGAAGAGCTACTCGCGTCCCACGAGTTCGTCGAGCCGCTCTTCGCCGCCGGGGTGCGCTGCCACGGAGGCTTTGACAGCGACGGCGCCTATGTGTCCCCGCGTACAGCCAACCGGGTGCCGGCCATCCGTGCCTGGCAAACGCAGCATGGCGCCCAGTTCGGCACCGATCTCCTCGATCCGGCCCTGGAAGCGTGGCCGGATACCTATCCCAACGTGGCCCAGGCCAAGCAACTGATCCGTCGAGGCGTTTCTCAGCCGATCGTGACCACCCTCACGCGGATCGGCACGGTGGAGGGCTTCGGCTCCATGATCCGCCACTCGGCCGTGCCTGACCTGCCGCGCTGCTTCGCTGAGGACATCACGGGCACGGCCATGGCCCATCTGGAGCACGGTCTCTACGAGGCGCACGCCAGGGACGAGGCCGGCCACGGTGACGAAGGCGGGCACAAGCAGATGTGGTTCGCCGCCCGCGACGTCGCCTTCGAACGTCCCCTGACCGACGACGAGACGGCCACCATGATCGCCCGCATGGGCATCGTCCGGCCCGGTACTGCCGGCGCGCCCAGCCCGGACGCCGTGCGCGCGCAGCTGGCGGCCAACCGGGTGCTTCCCGACGACGTCGATCTCGACCTCGAGATCCTGGTGGAGCGGATGGCCAGGCTGTTGCTGATCGAGGTCTCGGCGTTCCACACGTTTGCGTGGGCGGAGGAGGTGCTGTCTGACACCACGCTGGTGGGCGGCGAAGGCGAGGCTGCCCGACTGGTGTCGTTCATCCGGGCCGACGAGACACCTCACGTCGAGTACCTGCGGACGACGCTGTCGGAGATGCGGGACCGAACGTGGGTCAGCACGTCCGGCCGCCAGTATCCCGGCACAGAGATGGTGGGTCGCGTATACGAGAAGTGTCTGCGGGACTCGCTCGGCGCCCGCCGCCAAGAGATGCTGCGGAGCACGTTGGGCGAGGTCGAGCACGCCCTGGCCGGCCACGCCCACCGGGACGATGTGCTGGAGTCGTTCCACACGGCCGGCAACATCCGACCCGGTCCGGACGGCGCGTGGGTGGCGACCGCGGCCGACAAGACCGGCCCTGCCGACGCAGCTGGCGCGACGGGCTCGTAGGCGGCATCGAATTGAAGTTCGGAATCTTCTACGAACATCAGCTGCCCCGTCCGTGGGCGGAGGACTCCGAGCGCCAGTTGCTGCAAGATGCGCTCGACCAGGTGGAGTTGGCCGACCGGCTCGGCTTCGACGTGGTGTGGGAGGTCGAGCACCACTTCCTGGAGGA
>CAXMLU010000774.1:0-7114 GCA_964194255.1 uncultured bacterium | reverse complement strand
CGCAAGGCGCAGCGGCTGATGCGGCTGGCGGAGCGTTTCGGGCTCCCGGTCGTCTGCCTCATCGACACCCCGGCGGCGCACGCCGGCATCGGCGCCGAGGAGCGGGGCCAGGCCTGGGCGATCGCCGAGTCGCTGTCGCTCATGCTCGGCCTGCGCGTCCCGGTGGTGAGCGTGGTGCTCAGCGAGGGCGGCAGCGGCGGCGCCCTCGCCCTCGGCGTGGCCGACCGGGTCCTCGCCCTCGAGCGGGCCATCTACACGGTGGCTCCGCCGGAGACCTGCGCCGCCATCCTCTACCGCGACGCCGGCCAGCGTGCCCGGGCGGCGGCGGCGCTGCGGCCCGGGGTCGACACCGCCCACCGCCTCGGGCTGGTCGACGAGCTGATCCCCGAGCCCGAGCCCGGCGCCCACGCCCACCCCGAGCTGGTGATCGCGGCGCTGCGCGGGGCACTCGTCCGCCACCTGGAGGAGCTCTGCCGGCTCACCCCCGAGGAGCTGCTCGCCGCCCGCGCCCGCCGTCACCGTTTGGCGGCCGGCTGAGACGGCCGGTCAGCGGAGGAGGAGCAGCAGCACGGTCAGCGCTGCGCCGGCGGCGGCGCCGGCCAGCTCGGTGAGCGGCGCGGCGACGCCGATCCGGGCGGCGCAGCCGCGGCAGCGCCCGCGCAGCGAGAGCCAGCTCAGCAGCGGCACCAGCTCGGCCCAGCCGAGCACCCGCCCGCAGGCGTCGCAGCGGGAGCGTCCACGGCGGGCCTCGCGCCAGCCCCGAGCCGCGACCACGCCGGCGAAGGAGGCGAGCGCCGCCCCCACCGCGGCGCCGAGCAGCACGGCGGGCACAGGATTCATCCGCCGTCCTGTGCTTCAATCGCCGCCGCCATGCGCGTCCCCCGTCCGTCCGTCGCCCCGCTCGTCGACTCGCTCTTCGAGCGCGGCGCATCCGACCTGCTGCTCAGCGCCGGGGCGCCCCCGATGCTGCGCGTCGACGGCGCCCTGGTCCGGGCGGCGGACGAGCCGCTCGGCGCCGACGAACTCGCCGGGATGGTCGACGAGCTGCTGAGCGCCGGCCAGAGGGCCGCCCTCGACGAGCGCGGCGCCGTCGACTTCTCCCTCGGCTGGGAGCGGCACGGGCGGCTGCGCGGCAACGCCTTCCGGCAGCGCGGCTCGGTGGCGCTGGCGCTGCGCGCCATCCCCCACGCCATCCCCGGCCTCGCCGAGCTCGGCCTGCCCCCCGCGGTCGCGCGGCTGGTGGAGCTGCCCCACGGCCTGATCCTCGTCACCGGCCCGGCGGGGTCGGGGAAGTCGACCACCCAGGCGGCGATGATCGACGCCCTCAACCGGAGCCGCGCCCTCCACGTCATCACCATCGAGGACCCCATCGAGTACCTGCACCACCACCAGCGCTGCCTGATCGAGCAGCGCGAGGTCGGGGTGGACACCCCCTCGTTCGCCGAGGCGCTGCGCAGCGTGCTCCGCGAGGACCCCGACGTGCTCCTGGTCGGCGAGATGCGCGACCTGGAGACCATCTCGACGGCACTTACCGCGGCCGAGACCGGTCACCTCGTCTTCGCCACGCTGCACACCCAGGACGCCCCCCAGTCCGTCGACCGGATCATCGACGTGTTCCCTTCCCACCAGCAACAGCAGATCCGGGTGCAGTTGGCGGCCGCGTTGCAAGGCGTGGTCACCCAGCAACTCGTGCCGACCGTGGCCGGAACGGGCCGGGTGGTGGCCTGCGAGGTCCTGGTCGTCACGGCCGCCGTGCGCAACCTGATCCGCGAGGGCAAGACCCACCAGATCTACTCCTCCATGCAGGCCGGTGGACGCTATGGAATGCAGACGATGGACCAGTCGCTCGCCGACCTGGTGAAGGCCGGGAAGGTCAGCCTGGATGCCGCCATCGAGCGCTGCGCCAACGAAGAAGACCTGCGCCGGCTCAGCGCCGGCCGGGCCTAGGACGACGACCTATGGCTGACACCTATACCTACAAGGTGCGCGACCGCGCCGGCAAGCTGCTCGAGGGCTCGCTCGAAGCCGACAGCACGGCCCTGGTGGCCAACAAGCTCCGCCAGATGGGCTACGTGCCGATCGCCATCGATCGCAAGTCCAGCTCGACGATGGGCAAAGAGCTGAAGATTCCCGGTCTTGGCGGGAAGATGAAGATGAAGGACATCGCCGTCTTCAGCCGGCAGTTCGCCACCATGATCAACTCCGGGCTAACGCTGATGCGGAGCCTCAGCATCCTGGCCGACCAGACGGACAACAAGGTTCTGGCGTCGGTCATCGGTCAGGTCAGGTTGGACGTGGAGAAGGGGGCGTCGCTCTCGCAGGCGCTCGGCCGCCATCCCAAGGCGTTCAACAAGCTCTACGTGTCGATGGTCAGGGCCGGCGAGACCGGCGGTGTGCTCGACAGCGTCCTGCTCCAGTTGGCCAGCACGATCGAGAAGCAGGTCCAACTAAAGGGCAAGGTCAAGTCGGCCATGACCTACCCGGTCGCCGTGCTCGGCCTCGTCCTCATGATCCTGACGGCCATGCTGGTCTTCGTCGTCCCCATGTTCAAGACGCTCTATAAGACGCTGGGTGGGACACTGCCCGTGCCTACTAGGCTCCTGCTGTTCGCGTCGGGCATCGTCGTGACCTGGTTCCCGGTGATCATTCTCGCCGAGGTGGGGGCCGTCTTCGGCTTCAAGAAGTGGGTACAGAGTGAGAAAGGCCGGGCGACGTGGGACGCCATCAAGCTGAAGCTGCCCATCTTCGGCAAGCTGGTCCATAAGACGGCGCTGACCAGGTTCTCCCGAACGTTCTCGGTGCTGCTCCGCTCCGGTGTTCCCATCCTCGAGGCGTTGGAGATCACGTCGGATACGGTCGGCAACGTGGTGGTGTGTCGAGCCATCAAAGATGTCCAGAGCGGGGTGAAGCAAGGCGAGTCGATCTCGCACCCGCTGGAACGGCACAAGGTGTTCCCTCCCATGGTTGTCCAGATGATGGCGGTCGGCGAAGAGACCGGCGCGCTCGACGAGTTACTCGAGAAGATCGCCGAGTTCTACGACCAGGAGGTCGAGGCGACCGTAGACGCGCTGACATCGCTCCTCGAGCCGCTGCTCATCTGCGTCCTCGGGCTTTCGGTCGGGGGTATGGTCGTCTCCCTCTACATGCCGATGTTCAGCATCATCAAGCTCGTCAAGTAGCCGGCGGCGGTCGATGGTGGGCGCTGGGTAGCGTGGGCCCCATGGTCGAATCCATGAGCTCATCGCAGTTTCATAGCCGGACGGACCTGCCCGAATGGCGGGTTCTGCGCCGCCGAATCGAGGCGACGTTCCTGACCGGATCCTTCGAGGCGGCGTCACGGTTGGTGGAGCAGATCGCGGCGGCCGCCGAGGTGGCCAATCATCACCCCGACGTCGATGTGCGCTACCCCGACCGCGTCCACGTGGCGTTGACGACGCATGCCGCCAGCGGACTGACCAGTGCTGATGTCGCCCTGGCGACGAAGATCTCGGAACTGGCCGTGGCTGCGCGCGCCTCATCGGAGCCGACCGCGTCGGCCGCCGTGGAGATCGCCATCGATGCGCTCGACATCGACGCCGTGCGCCCCTTCTGGAAGGCCGTCCTCGGCTACGTCGACGAGCCCGCGTCGGAGCCCGACGGCCAGGTGGACACCGTGCTCGACCCGAATCGAATCGGCCCGTCCATCTGGTTCCAGCAGATGGATGCCCCCCGCCCGCAGCGCAACCGCATCCACATCGACGTCTTTGTGCCCCACGACGTGGCCGCATCCCGCATCTCCGCCGCCATCGATGCGGGGGGCCGGCTGGTGACTGCCGAGTACGCCCGAGCCTTCTGGGTGCTCGCCGATCCAGAGGGCAACGAGGCCTGCATCTGCACGTGGCAGGACCGGGAGTGAGGTAGCAGGCCCGAGCAAGTCTCAGCTTCGGTGCGTCAGGACCCGATGAGAGACGTAGTGGAGACCCTCCTCAGACCGGCGGTGGATGTGGCCGGGCTGTGCCCTCCTGGCCCGGTCGCGGCTTCTCGCGGCTGGACGGACCGGGGCCGGGTGCTCGGCTGGGCCGCGCTGCTGGTCCCGTTCGGCGTCGAGGCATTGGCCATTCTCCGCGCCGACCGGGCGTGGTTGATTCATCGGGTCCCCGACGACGCCTTCTATTACCTGGAGATCGGCCAACGGATGGCCCGTGGCCAGGGGGCCACCTTCGACGGGGTGCATCACACCAACGGCTTTCACCCGCTCTGGCAGGTGATGGTCGCCGGCTGGGCCACGGTGTTCACAGGCGATGCGTTGGTGCGGGCCGCCCTCTTGACCGAGCTGGCGTGTGCCATCGGAGCCGTCCTCATGCTCTTCGGCCTCCTGCGTCGGGTGTGGGGGACCGGCATCGCCCCGTTCGCCTTGGTCGCCGCCTTCCATTCGTCGCTCGCCATCGGGTCGGTGACCAACGGCATGGAGAGCGGCCTCGTCGTCCTGGCTCTGGCCGCGGCGGTGACTGCTCTCGCCCGATTCGACCAGGACCGCACGGCCGGGTGGGCGGCCGCCTGTGGGGCAGCCTGCGCGCTGATGGTTCTGGCCAGAGTGGACCTCGCGGCCGTCGTCTGGCTGATACCGGCGGTGATGTTGTGGCGTTCGCGTCGGTTCTCGTTCGTGGCGTGGTGGACGGCGGCGGCCGCCCTCGCGTTGGGTCCCTGGGTGGTGTGGAGCGAACTCTGGGTCGGACACGTGCTTCCGGTGAGCGGCTCGATCAAGCTGACCAATCTGTCCCGCGATATGCAGTCTCGCTTCGGCGGCCGGCTTACGGTGGGGTACCTGAAATGGGTGGGCCAGCTGGCCCGCCACTACGTACGGGCCATGGAGGAAACCGTCACCTCGAGCCCGTGGAGCAGCCACCGGATCCTGGGCCCGGTTGGCGTGCATCCGCTTACCTTGCTGGCTCTGGGAACGGCCACCGCCCTGGTGGTGACCTGGTACCGCTCGCGGGAAGAGGGCGGGCCCACGCCGGCATTGTCCGCGCCGGCATTGGCCTTGCTCACCGGATTGCTCCTCGTCGCCTCCAAGTCCATCGTCGACTTGGTCACCCTGCCCTACTGGTCGGAGGCGTGGTACTCGGCTCCAGCCCGCCTGGCCACGGGGCTGCTCATCGGGGCCGGAGCCGCCGTGCTCGTCGGGTGGGCCTATCGCCGTCAGCCTCACCTCGGGTGGGCCCTCGGCGTCGCGGTGGCCATCGCCGTCCTGCCTCAGACGGGTGCGGATCTGCGAGCATCCCGCCACGACACGCTCCAAGCCGGACTGTGGCAAGACGCGAACGTGGAAGCCGTCGAATGGATCCGAACCAACGGTCCCCAGGCTCGCTACGGCAGCACCGACGCCGGACTCATCGGCTACTACCTCGACCCAACCCCAGCGGTCGTCAATCTCGACGGCTTGGTCAACAGCTACTCGTTCGCTCAGCGTCTGCTGCGGGGCGATGCGCCACTTTCCATCTACCGCTCCCAGGGTGTGTCACTGATTGTCGGCCGGCTCGCAGCCGACCCAACCGGCGCGGCGGCGTGCGGAAAGCTTCTCTGGACCTCGCCGGACGGAGTGGTCTATGGCGGCAGCGCCGATAGTCCATCCGTATCGATCGTGCCGCTTCGGGTCTACGACATTCGCTCCTGCTAACGCACCGCCGCCTCGATTACGGCCCCGGTGGCCAGGAGCATGGCCTCAGCGTTGGGTGGGCCGACCAGCTGGACGCTGGCTGGTAGGCCGGCCGTCGTTGGTACCGGTTGTGCGAGCGCGGGTAGCCCGGCCAGATTGACCGGGTTGGTGAGCGACGTATAGCCAGGACCGATGGCCCGCTCGAGCGGCGGCGGGAAGAAGGCCACCGTCGGCAGCGCGACCAGCTGCACGCGTCGGAGCACGACGGCCAGTAGCTCGTGCCACTCCGCCTGGAACCTCCTGGCCGCGGCCGCCTCGTCCGCCGACACCTTCGCCGCGGCTCGAAGTCGATCGGCCACGACCGCACCGAGCCGCGGATCGTCCAGGAGGGTGCGGTTGGCGTCGGCGGCCTCGAAATCAAGTATCACCCCACAGGCGCGGACGGCGGCGGGCCATTCAGGGATCGTGAGTTCCACCACATCGAATCCGGCCTCGCTGATGGCCCGGTCGACCGCGGCGTCGATAGCCGGATCCACATCGACGTCCGGGGCTCGAAGCCGGCCGATCACTTCGGCGGCGGCATCGAGGGTGAAGCCCGGCTCGAGGAGGCTCATCCCCACGATCACCCCGGCCACGTCCCTGGCCATCGGGCCGACCGTGTCGAGGCTGCTCGCCAGTGGCCAGACCTGGGCGAGCGGTATTCGTCCGTAGGTCGTCTTGAGTCCGGTGGTCCCGCAAAACGCGGACGGCACGCGGATAGAACCGCCGGTATCGGAGCCGTAGGCAACGTCCGCGTCGCCATTGGCCACCGCCACCGCCGATCCGCTCGACGACCCGCCCGGGACCAGCGCCGGGTCGAGCGGGTTACGCGGCGTGCCGAACCAGTCGTTGATGCCTGACGCCCCGTACGCCAACTCGAACAGGTTCGCCTTTCCGACGAGACGCGCGCCTGCGTTCCTCGCACCGGCCATGCAGGGCGCGTCGATCGTTGCGGGCGCCGCTTGGTCCGCGACGGCTCGGCACCCGGCGGTCGTCGGAATACCGGCCACGTCAATGAGATCCTTCACCGCCAAGAGGGGACCCGAGCCCGTCCCGGGCTCCATCGGCGTGATGAAGGTGGTCACGGATCCCATACTCGCGCCAACTCCGTTGCCTAGCGCATCCAGCGGATCGGGCGCGTCCGGCGCGTTCGGCGCATCCGGGAATGGTGCGAAATGGCTCTGGCGACTGTGGCGGAATCTCGCTCTCCCGGCGGACCATTTATGGTTGGGCGCTCGATAGTCCGCCATCGGACGCACCGAACTGCGTCCATTTGTTGAGGCCACGGAGCTCAGTGAGGGCCGTCCGAGGAATTCGATTCGCGCTTGCGCTACTGTCCGTAGCCGCAGTGCGACAGCTTTGGGCTCGCATGCCCCGGCTTTTGGCGTCTCTGAGCAGGTCCGCCCGGCTGCCGGTCGACTCCCGGTGGCCGTCGGCGAT
>CAXMLU010000773.1:0-4553 GCA_964194255.1 uncultured bacterium | reverse complement strand
CATCGGCCCAGCCTGCCCGACCAGGACCAGCTCGCCCCAATGCAACAGTGCCGGCTGGAGTTAGAAATGCGCCACGCGAGCGTTCCTGCGACTTTTGAGTCCGGCCCTGGCATCCACGCGGGCCCGCCAACAGCAACGCAACGGTGCCCGGCCAGACGCTTCCCGTCGTGCCCGGGCGCTCCGGTCCGTCAACGAAACCGCTGGGCTCAATCGGCGATGCCCCAGCTGGGACGGAAGTCGAAGAGCGGTGAGTGGGAGACCTGACGGCGGTGCAGGCCGTTCGGGTCGATCGTCCAGATGTCCCCGGACGGCGGCTGGCTGTTGCTGGGTGCGGGGACGATCTCGACGTAGGCGATCATGCGACCGTCAGGTGACCAGGTCGGATTGAAGCTCTGATTGGGGCCAGCGCCGTTGTCGGTCACAGGGCGGATCTTGGTGGTGCATTCCTCGATTGTCGTGCAGGTGGCCGGAACGGTCGCGATGTTCTGGGTGCGGCCGCTGGGAGGACCGAAGCCGTAGGTCTCGAACACCACGAGGTCCTTTGTCGGGCCCCTCGTGGCCAGCGAGACGTCCGGCAGATCACCGCCGAGCGCCCACGGGGTCAGCTGGTGGACATCGGTTCCGTCGGGTTGCATACGGAAGACGGCGACCGTGAGGTCAGCGTTGTGTACGCGGCCGAAGACTATGTAGCCGCGGGGCGCGAAGCGGGCGTGGCCGTCTTCGTAGGTGCCGTCGATACCGGGTTCGGAGAGCCGGTGCTGGCCGCTCCCGTCGATGTTGGCGCTGTAGAGCACCGCCGAGTGGGCGCTGTGGTTGACCAGATCGAACGGCCCAACGACGCGTTGGAACACGAGGTGACGACCATCGGGTGTCCAGCTCGGCGCGTTCGTGGACGCGCACGGAGCGACGCAACCGAGGTCCAGCACGCGGGTGTGCTCACCGTCGGCGTCGACGATCCCGACGACGGCGGGGCCATTTGCGATGTCGCGCTCGAACGCGACGCGCGCCCCGTCAGGTGAGATCGTCGGATCGAAGTCGTACTCGCCTGACGCCGGGCGGGTCAAGATCCGCACGTCGCGGCCTGCTGGGGTCGACGACACGATGTGAGCGCTGCTCCCGTCAGCCGAGAACTGAGACCAAGCGATGCGAGTCTCCCCGCGCCCGCTCGCGCTCGCTGCCGTCACTCCCGTGGCGCCAACAGACGTCACAAGGAGCGCCAGAGCCGCGAGGACCTGGAGCCAGCGATGCCCGTCGCGGTGGGCTAGGAGAGGACCTGGTGAACCCATGGACTGGCGACCTTTCGTTCGGACCGAGGAGCCACGTCAAACAGGCTACGGGCTGCCGCGGCGTCTGCAATTGACGGTCGAGACTGGATTGTTATGCGGGTGGGAGGTTTCGCGGGGGTTGCGGAAGTGACCGCTGCCGCCGTTCGGCAGGGCAGCGGTCACTTTCGCGCCTCAATGCAGATCGAATGTCGTCTGTTCGGTATGGGCCTGCGGATTTATGTTTCGAACGTAGAATGCTCCGCTCGCCTTCCGAAACTCGCCGGTACCCCCGACGATGGCACCGTCGAAGCTGGTGGGGTGCGTAGAGAGCACCTGAGTCATGATCTGACCACGACCGGTAAGTTCGAGAACGGCTGTACATACCGTCGCCCCGGTAGGCGTGGCGAACGTGCAGACGATGTTGTTTACCCCGATCCGGTGCGTCAGAGCCTGGTCGGTGAAAATGTCGGAGTACACGACAAGGGTGCTTCCGACCGCGGGTGGTCCGGGAGCAGTCGGCCGAGGCGTGAGCGTCACCGACGTGCTGTGTTCCCAGACCGTGATCCGGTCACTTTCTGATGCTCCGACCATCGTGCTTCCCGAAAATGTGACACCGACCACGGCGACAGCCAGACCGGTAATCCATAGCTTTCCTCGCATACTCTGCTCCCTTGTTGGTTGGATTGTCAGGCCGCGCCGATCCGGCCACGTCTTACCGCTTGGCGCACCCGGATAGAGGGACGCTCTGCTGGATTTGTGGCGGGCCATCCGGCGCGACCCACCCTTAGGTTGAGATGGCTGATTCGATGCAGGTCTTGGGTTCAGGCAACGACGTCAGATCGAGGGCTGCGGCGCCGCTGATGCGCGACCCCGGTGCTGATCAGCAGGCCGAACAGCAAGATGACGGGCTGCGTTGCCCAGTATCCGGGGTCGCTGAGGCTGAAACTCGGTTTGTGGAACAGCGGTATCACAAAGGACTGGATCCCGAGCATGAGAGTCACGGCCATCCCGGTAATCCACAGCCGCCGGTGCTTGTCCGTGATGAATAGTCCGGTGGCGACGCCGAAGATGACGGCGGTGATCAGGGTCATGTAGGTCCTCCGTGGTACGGATGGGCTGTCGCTCACGGTACGCAACGTGTGCCAGGACGACCACCGTGTTGGCACGCGTATTTCGCCTCCGAGCCAGCACGGATGCGCAAGCAGGCTCTGCGGGTGAAGACTGATCGGGCAGAGCGCGTGCGGCAGTGGACGGGAGCCTAATGTCCGGGGCAATCATGGCGGGGACCGATTGCGTGGTGACGACGTCGCGAAGCAGGAGGCCGGCGGTTTGGCTACTGACGCTGGTGTCGTTGACCCTTTCGGTGGCGGCGGTGGTCCTCGACCACCTCTGCCGCACGCACGGCCTGCGGGCGGCACTTGTGTTCACGGGGCCGTCGGCCGGGATCGTGGCAGCTGCGGTGGGCGCGGTCGGCGTCGGTGCGCTCGTGTCGGTCCGCCGCCCCGACCATCCGGTCGGCTGGCTCATCTGGGGGCTCGGCGTCTCGCTGCTACTCGCGGCCGTGCTGGACACCTACGCCGCCGAGGCACTGTTCGACCGGTCCGTTGCGCTCCCTGGCGCCGGTGTTTCCGCCGGTCTCGCAAACGCTTCGTTCGTGCCGTGGCTGACGTTGTTGACCCTGATTTTTGCTTTGACACCTTCCGGCGAACTCTCGTCGGGTTGGGGAAGGAGGGGTGCGGCTTGCTGCGTCGGCGCGGGCGGGGTGTTCTTGCTCACCCGTGCCATAAGACCCGGGTTGCTCGACGCCCCGTTGGACAACGTCGCCAATCCGCTGGGCGTAGGCGGTGGCCTGACCGGACTCGTGATCGTCGGCGAGCACGTGGCGGCTGTTGTGGTGAACCTTGGGCTGATCTGCTCGGTGATCCTCCTGCTGCGCCGCTACCGGAGGTCCCAAGGCGAGGACAGGGCCCGGTTGCAATGGGTGGCGGTGGCCGCGCTGGCTGTCGCGGTCATGGCCCCGATCCCCGCCATCGCGCACGCCCAACTGTCGTCCGCGGCGGCAAACGCCGTCATCTCGGTAGTGGTCGGGGGATCGTTCACGGTCGCTTTGCTCGGGATCGCCGCCGGGGTGCTGCGCTACCGCTTGTTCGACGTCGACCGGGTCTTGTCGACGGGAACCTCCTACCTGCTGGTGACGGTCCTCGTGGTGTCGGTGTTCGTAGTCGTCACGTTGGGCCTGTCCGAGATCACCAACTCGAGGGACAGCTCGCCCCTTCGTGTCGCCGTTTCGACGTTGGCAGCTGCCGCAGCAGCGGGCGTTCTGCGCCGAAGGGTCCAAGACGAGGTCGATCGCCGGTTCCACCGGCGGCGTTATGAGGCTGCGACGGTGATGCGGGTGTTCCTCGCTTACCCGCCGACCGGACAAGATGACGCCGAGGACGCTCTGCGCGCGGCGACGGGTGACACCTCGATCCGAGTGGGTTACCCGCGTTCGGACGCGGAGGTTTGCTTCGTCGCCGCCGACGGCTCGCCGTTCGAGGCCACGGCGAGTGGCGTCAGGAACAACGTCGTGTTGAAGCGGGGTTTCGATACCGTGGCGAGAATCGACCACGACGTCACCGCCAGCCCAGCGGAGCTGGTGAGGCAATGCGGGCAGATGGCCATCGCCGAGCTTGACAACATCCGCTTGCGAGCCGAGCTACGTACCCGCTTGGCGGAGGCGGAAGGCTCCCGCGCACGGCTAGCCCAGGCAGCGTCGGCCGAGCGCCACCGGATCGAGCGCAACCTCCACGACGGCGCGCAGCAGCGCCTGGTCGCTGTCATGGTCTCTCTACGCACCGCCTCGCTCCGGGCCGCCAGAGGCGTGTCGAGCGTCGATGCCGTGCAGACCGCCATCGATGACCTCGGGGCCGCTGTTCGCGAGCTGCGTGAGCTCGCCAACGGTCTGGTCCCGGCGCTCCTGGTGCGGGACGGTCTCGAGGGTGCCTTGCAGGATCTCGCGGAACGGTGTCCGGTGCCGGTAGAGGTCGATGCTCATCTCCCCAGGCTCAACCCGGCCGTCGAGGAGACGGCCTACTACGTGTGTGCTGAGGGCCTCGCCAATGCCATGAAACATTCTGGCGCGCACCGTATTGCCATTACCGCCTCGGTGGGTCCGGCTGGACTCGCAGTCGAGGTGATCGACGACGGAATCGGCGGCGCCGAGCCGAACCGACCAGGCCTGCTCGGGCTCGCCGACCGCGCCCACGTGCTCTCCGGGACACTGCACGTAAAGAGCCCCCCCCCCCC
>CAXMLU010000772.1:0-6336 GCA_964194255.1 uncultured bacterium | reverse complement strand
CCCCCCGCCGTTGCGGACGGGCCCGCCCCACCGGTGGGATAGGGGTCCCCGGGCGGGCTAGCTACACAGCGGGGCCGGCCGCCTGCCGCTCGTCGTGGCCGCCGAACTCCTTGCGCATGGCGGAGAGGATCTTGTCGGCGAAGTCGGCCTCGCCGCGCGAACTGAACCGCTCGAACAGCGCCGCCGTGAGGACATGGGCGGGCATACCCTCGTCGACGGCGGCCAGCACCGTCCAGCGACCCTCGCCGGAGTCCGACACCCGCCCCTCGAAACCGGACAGCTTCGGGTCCGCGCGAAACGCGCTGGCGGTGAGATCCAGAAGCCACGAGCTGATGACGCTGCCCCGCCGCCACACCTCGGCGATCTCGGCCGCGTCGAACTCGTACTGGTAGTACTCGGGGTCGGTCAGCGGAGCCGTCTCGGCGTCGGCCTGCTGGGCGACGGTGCCGACATTGGCCTTGTGCAGAATCCCGAGGCCCTCCGCGTAGGCGGCCATGAGCCCGTACTCGATACCGTTGTGCACCATCTTCACAAAGTGACCGGCTCCGTTCGGCCCGCAGTGGAGATACCCTTGCTCGGAGGGGCTGGGGGGTCCGGTGCGGCCGGGCGTTCGGGGGGCGGTGTCCACCCCGGGGGCGATGGTGACGAAGAGCGGGTCAAGGTGCTGGACAACCTCCTCTTCGCCGCCGATCATGAGGCAGAAGCCGCGCTCGAGGCCGAAGACTCCGCCGCTGGTGCCCACGTCGACGTAGTGGATGCCTTTGTCGTGAAGCATCTTGGCCCGATGGATGTCGTCCCTGTAGTAGCTGTTGCCCCCGTCAATGACGATGTCGCCGGGTCCGAGCCGGGCGACCAGATCAAGGACCGTCTGGCCGGTGTAGGCGGCGGGCACCATGATCCAGGCGGCCCGCGGCACGCTCAGCTTGGCCACGAAGTCGTCCAGGGAGGACGATCCGGTGGCGCCCTCCGCAACGAGGGCATCCACGGCGGACTGGTTGACGTCGAACACGACACATTCGTGACCATCTCGCATCAGCCGTCGCACCAGGTTGGCCCCCATACGCCCAAGCCCGATCATCCCGAGTTGCATGGTTCAGTCTCCTCGAAGCCGTCGCTGATGCGACGAGGCTACGGCACGCGTACGCTCACAGCATGAAGGAGTTCGTCTACCACCGTCTTCTCCTGCCGACCGCCGAGCGGATGCCCGACAAGGTGGGCGTGATCGACGGAGATCACCGAAGTACCTATGCCGACCACGTCGATCGCGTGCTGCGGCTGGGCGATGCCATGGGCAGCCAGCTCGGCGTCGGGCACGACGACCGGTTCGCGGTCATGGCGCTGAACAGCCACCGATTCCTCGAGCTCTACCACGCCGCTTTCCTCGGCGCCGGGGTGGTCAACCCTCTGAACTTGCGACTGGCGCCGAAAGAGCTGGCCTTCATCCTGCAGGACTCAGGGACGAGCGTCTGCTTCACCGACGCCCTCTTCGCTCCCCTGATCGATGGGGTTCGCAAGGAAGCCGGCATCAAACAGGTCGTTCTCATGGGGGACGGCGACGTGCCCCATGACGCGCGGTACGACGAGTTGCTCGCTGCCGGCAAGGCGGTGCTTCCACCCGAGCCAGGCGAGGACGACGCCGCCATCCTGATGTACACCGGCGGCACGACCGGGCTGCCGAAGGGCGTGCTCATCGACAATCGGGCGCTCATCCTCGACACCTACAAGGTGGCCACCCGCTGGCCGATGGACGAGCAGTACGTGTACCTCCATCAGACGCCGATGTTCCATGCCGCCTCGTTGGGCGGGATCCTGGCCATACCGGCGGTTGGGGGTATCTCCACCTTCGTCCCCGTGTTCGATCCGGCCAAGGTGCTCGACGTCATCGAGGCCAACGGCGTGACCATGACGGTCATGGTCCCGACCATGATCAGCATGCTGCTGGGCCACCCCGACTTCCGTCCGGAGCGGCTGGCCACGTTGAACGTCCTGACCTACGGCGCCTCCCCGATGCCGAGCAACCTCTTGGAGAAGCTGCTCGCCATGTTCCCTGACATGGACATTTTCCAGGGCTACGGCATGACAGAGAACTGCGGCCTGCTGACCTGCCTTGGGCCCGAGGAGCATCGGCGCGGCGGTGACCTGCTCCGGTCGGCGGGCCGGCCGATGCTGGGCGCGACGCTGAGCATTCAGGACATGAGCGGCAACGAGGTTCCCGTCGGCACGGACGGCGAGGTGTGTGCCCGCAGCGCCAACTTCATGCGGGAGTACTGGAAGCGTCCGGAGGAGACGGCCGAAGCGTTTCGGGATGGCTGGTACCACACCGGCGACGCCGGTCACCTCGACGCCAACGGCTACCTCTACCTCGTGGACCGGGTGAAGGACATGATCGTGACGGGCGGGGAGAACGTGTACTCGGCCGAGGTGGAGAACGCCATCGCCAACCATCCCGCCGTGCTCCAGGTTGCCATCATCGGCATCCCGGACGATCGCTGGGGCGAGGCCGTCCATGCCATCGTGGTGTGCAGGGACGGGATGACGGTCACCGAGGACGAAATCAAGGAGCACGCCCGGCCGCTGATCGCCGGTTACAAGATCCCCAAGTCGGTTGAGTTCCGCACCGAGCCCCTGCCCCTCTCGGCGGCCATGAAGGTGCTGAAGCGCGAGCTCAGGGAATCCTTCTGGGAGGGGAGCACTCGGGCTGTCCAGTAACCGGCGCCGGACTCAGACCTCAGAACAAGGTGAGGTCATCGCGCACGAGGCCGCGGAGGCCGTCGTAGTCCACCTCTACGACCTCGATGCCGCGGGCATTGGCCAGCACCCGGGCCTGCGGCTTGATCCGCTGGGCGGCCAGGATGCCGCGCACCGGACGCAGCCGCCCGTCCAGGTCGAGGCGCTCGAGATAGCGAGCCAACTGTTCTACGCCGTCGATCTCTCCCCGCCGTTTGATCTCGACGGCAACGGCGCGGCCATCGGCATCCCGGCACAACAGGTCAACCGGGCCGATGTCCGTCGGGTACTCCCGCTGGACGAGGCGTAGGCCGTCGCCGAGCGCCGCCGGGTGAGCGGCGAGCAGCTCCTGGAGGTGGGCTTCGACCCCGTCCTTCTCCAGGCCGGCGCCTTGGCCGAGATCGTGCGAGAAGTCGGCGTGCACCTCGGCCAATACGACGGTCAGAGTCTCACCCCGCGCGTTGGTCGCTACCCACCGGCCCGGTTCTTCCCGCAGTGAGCAGGGAGGGCTCATCCAGTTGAGCGGCTTATACGCTCGATCGTCCGCGTGGACCGAGATCGACCCATCCGCTTTGACCAACAACAGGCGGGTGGCCAAGGGCAGGTGGGCGTTGAGCCTGCCCTCGTAGTCGACCGAGCAGGTGGCAATCACGACCCTCACGTCAAGCTCCTCCGAGGGCGGCCCAAATCGCGGGGCCGAACTCGGTGAGCGAGGTCAGGACTTGATCAGCGACGGCGAAACCCGCCGCGGCGGGAATCGACTCCGGTACGGCGACGCACCGCATACGAGCGGCCTTGGCCGCGATGACGCCGGCCAAGGCGTCCTCGATCGCCAGGCAGTTGGTCGGAGCCACGCCCAGCTTGGCGGCCGCCGTCAGGTAGACGGCCGGATTGGGCTTGCCATACTCCTCATCGGCCGCCGAATGGATGACATCGAAGAGGGTGCCGAGACCGGTTCCCGCCAATGCGGCCTCGATGAGTGAGTAGGGCGAGGACGAGGCGATCCCGAGCGTTACGCCGCGGTCCGCGCAGAACCGTACGGCCGCCTCGGCGCCCGGCTTGGTCGGTACCGAGTGAAGGCGGGTGGTCACGTCGGCCACGATCCGTTCGGCCATGTCGGTCGCTGGCGGTAGCACGGCCGACGGGAACCGCGAGGTTTGTCGTGCATACCAGTGCTGCACCACCTCGTCGACGCGCATGCCAACGGTTTGGCGGCAGAGTTCCTCGTCGAGTTTGATCCCCGCCGCTCCGAAACACCGCATCTCGCTCTGACACCACAGCCGTTCGGAATCGACGAGCAAGCCGTCCAGGTCGAAGATCACCGCCCCGATCACAGGCGGGGATACTAGGAGGACAGCTTGAGAAGCTCGGCCATGCCGTCCTCGATGCCCCGGCACAGCACGTCGATGTCCGGGGCGGTGTCGTAGTCGCCGGTCACGCCATAGGTGAGCAGCCCCCGATAGGAGAAGATGGCCACGCCGATGCGCACCTGACCCGCGAGAGGTACATACGGATACGCCTTGAGCATCATCCGACCGGCCACGTAAAGCGGAACCTGAGGACCGGGCACATTGGTGGTCACTGTGTTCACGTTGCGCTGCGGCATGCGGGTCGCCAGTCGGGTGCCCAAAGACAAGAGCATGGCTGGAGCAAATCCGCCGAGCGACGTCAGGGCCTCTGCCGCCAGCGCCTGCTTGGACTCCTTCAACCCCTCCATCTGATGCCGGATGGCGGCCAAGCGCTCGGCCGGATCGGCAATGCCAACCGGGAGTTCCGCGATCATGCCCGACACCTTGTTGTTGTAAGTCCCATCGCCCTGGGCCGGTCCCGCCTGCCCCTTGACCCTCACGGACACGGGCACAAGGCTGCGCACCACCCGGTCAGTGACCGATTCCTCCCGGCTGTGGAGAAGGTCGCGGAACCCGCGGGTGATGAGGGCGAGGACGACGTCGTTGACCGTTCCACCCAGACCCTTGCGCACCAGCTTGACGTCATCGAGCGAGGTCTCGGCCCAGGCGTAGCGGCGGTGGGGGCCGATGGGGCCGTTCAGGCTGGAGACCTGCGTCGGCCGGACCACGCCGGCGAAGGAAGCGAGGCCCTGGGCGACCGACCGGAGCTGGTCGAAAGCCTGGCGCGGCGCCCGCAAGCTGGCCCGGACCGCCCGCGCCTGCTCATACGGGCTCCGGACAAGATCGGCGATGGCCTGCACGGCGAGCCCGAGGCCGCTCGGCGCCTCGCCTACCGCCCATCCGTCCGCCAGGGGCTCGGAAGGCTCGGGCGTAGTGTCGAAGATCACCGAGAGCAGATCGGTACCGGAGACGCCGTCGACCATGGCGTGATGGGTCTTGGAAAGCATGGCCCAGTGGCCATCCTCCAAACCTTCGACCATCCAGCTTTCCCAGAGCGGCTTACTGCGATCCAGTTGCTGAGCCATGACCCGCCCGACCAACCGGCGCAACTGATCGATGTGCCCCGGTGCCGGCAGGGCGGTGTGGCGCACGTGGTATTCGAGGTTGAAATGCGGGTCATCGACCCACACCGGCCGGCCGAGATCGAGGGGCACGAAGCGAACGAGCTGTCGGTAGCGGGGTACGAGGGGCAGCTTGCCGCGGATCATCGCCACCACGTCCTCGTAGGCGGGCGCCGGGCCCTCGAAGATGGCAATCGACGCGATGTGCATGTGGCTCACGCTGTCCTCAACGTGCAGGAACGACGCGTCGAGCGGGCTCATCCGATCCATGGCAGACCTCCCGTAAGGGGAAAGGGTTGGCGGTCGTCGGTTCGGTCGCGGGATCACAGCGTACGCCTGATCGGCTACGGGGTCGCCGCCCACGTGGCACGCTGAGGCCATGCCCTCTCGTTCCCGCCCCATCTTCGGGCCCCGGTGATTCCGGGCGTCAAGCTCGTCATCCTCGGCCGGCAGGGGGCCGGGAAGGGCACCCAGGCGGTACGCCTGTCGCGCCACTACGTGGTGCCGCATATCTCCACCGGGGATCTGTTTCGCGCCGCCGCGGCCGCCGGGACCGAGGTCGGCCTGCGGGGCAAGGACATCATGGACGCCGGCGAACTGCTGCCTGACGACGTCGTCATCAACGTGGTCGAGGAGCGCCTGTCCGCCGACGACACCCGCCACCGGGGGTTCCTGCTTGACGGGTTCCCGCGCACGATCAGGCAGGCCGAAGCCCTCGAGGAAATGCTGGCTCCCGAGCAGCTCGACGCTGTGGTTGACCTTGAGGTTCCCACCGAGCTAGTGATGCAGCGCCTGGCCGGCCGGGCCCAGTGCGAGGAGTGCCACACGAGCTACACCGCCGACCAGCCCCCAGTCACGGAGGGGGTGTGCGATCTCTGCGGGGGACCGGTGGTCGTCCGCACGGACGACACGGCCGCCGCTATCGCCCGGCGCCTCGAGCTGTACGAACAGCAGACGGCGCCGCTCCTCGATTGGTACGAAAAGCGAAGCCTGCTGGGGCGGGTGGACGCGGTGGGGCCCCCCGACGAGGTCACCAACCGCATCATCGCCGCCATCGACGCCCGCCGGGCGCCCACCACCTCCAGCTGAGTCCATGCCCCGGCCGGGGCTACCCCTATCCCACCGGTGGGGGGCCCCTC
>CAXMLU010000771.1:0-4034 GCA_964194255.1 uncultured bacterium | reverse complement strand
GTCCCGGCCCGACTACTTCGACTGGCAGGCCCAGCTGGCATCAGATCTGGCCCGCGACCGGCCCGAGGTGGTGGTCGCCATGTTCGGCGGGAATGACGCGCAGCCGTTTTTGGTCAATGGCCATCCCGTCCACTTCAACACGCCCGAATGGATTGCGGCCTACAGCGCCCGCATCGCCCAGTTCGTGGGCCAGGCCGTCGGCGGTGGACGTCGGGTGCTCTGGGTGGGAATGCCCATCATGTCGTCGGCCACGTTCTCGGCCAGCATGCAAGTGCTCAACCAGATCGATCGGACCCAGGTGAACACCGTTGCCGGCCAGGCCGGTGGGTTCTTCGACTCGTGGCCGCTCTTCGTCGATTCCTCTGGTCACTATTCCGCCTTCCTCGCCGACGCCACCGGGCGTCTCCAGCAGGTGCGCCAGAGCGACGGCATCCACCTCAGTCGGACCGGTGCCGACCGCTTGGCGACGGCCGTGGTGGCCGACCTCCAGAGCCGGTTCGGCCGCCCCTTCCACTAACTACGGGAACTGCGCGCCCGTTGGTGGGCGTCTCAGCGAACAACGTCCCCTACTGGAGGTACCCGATGAACCCCCGCCTCGTTTCCGTAGCCGCGCTGTCCGGGGCGGCCCTGTGTGGCGCTGTGCTCCTCGGCGCCTGTGGCACGCCAACGCACGCCCATCCCGCCGCGGCGGGGCTGAACGCCCGGCCCATCGCCGCTGTTGGCACTGCCACCGGTGCGAGCGTGGCTCCTGCAGTCAGTACCCCCATCAGCCTCAATGCCGCCACCGGCGTCACGGTCGATGCCGTGGGACGGGTGGACGGCAGGCCCGACGTCCTCACGGTCACGATCGGCGTGCACACCCAGGCAGCCAGGGCGGCCGACGCGCTGACCGACAACAGCCGGCGCACCACCGATCTCCTCGGCGTGCTGAAGGGCAACGGTGTGGCCGATAAGGACCTGCAGACGTCCCAGCTCTCGCTTCAACCGACCTACCAGAACAACGGCGTGATCACCGGCTACCAGGCTGACAACACGGTCACGGCCAAGCTCCGCGACATGTCCCACGCCGGTGCTCTCCTTGACGCCGCCGCCACCAAGGTGGGCGACGCGGTGCGCATCGAGGGAGTGGCGTTCTCCATCGACGACAGCAGCGCCCTCGTCTCGGCGGCCCGCAAGGCGGCCGTGGTCAAGGCCAAGGCCAAGGCGACCGAATTGGCCGACGCCGCTGGAGCCAAGCTCGCTGGGATCCGCTCCATCACCGAGACCCAGAACAACATGTCGCCGCCGTATCCGATGGCGTACGCCGACAAGGGCGCCGCCTCTGGAGCGGCCGCGGTCCCCATTCCGCCCGGATCACAAACGCTCGAGGTGCAAGTGACGGTGGTCTGGGATCTGGCGTCGTGAGCCCCCGGTAAGCTCGGCGGACGCTCAACAGGAGGATTGCTGTGGCTGACCTCTTCACCCCGACGCCGCCCACCTTCGCGACGGTCGAGGACGAACGCCTGCATCGCAAGCAACGACTGGCGGCGGCTTTCCGGATGTTCTCCAAGTGTGGCTTCGACGAGGGCGTGGCCGGGCACATCACGGCGCGCGACCCGGAATTCAGCGATCGCTTTTGGGTCAACCCCTACGGCCTGCACTTCGGATTGATCCGGGCGTCGGACCTCATCCTGGTCGATCACAGCGGAGCGGTGATCGAAGGAAAGCGGACCGTCAACATTGCCGCCTTCGCTATCCACTCCCAGATCCATGCCGCCCGGCCCGACGTCGTTTCCGCCGCGCATGCCCATTCCTTGTACGGCAAAGCGTTTTCGAGCCTCGGCCGGCTGCTCGACCCGATCACCCAAGATGCGTGCGCGTTCTACGGTGACCACGCCTTATTCGACGATTACACCGGCGTGGTGATTGACACCGAGGAAGGCAAGCGCCTGGCCCACGCCCTCGGTGACCACAAGGCGGTCATCCTCCGCAACCACGGCCTGCTCACGGTCGGTCACACGGTCGATGAGGCCGCGTTCTGGTTCATGACCATGGAACGGTCATGCCAGGCCCAGCTGCTGGCCGAAGCGGCAGGAACACCCGTGCTCATCGAGCCAGAGCTGGCCGCGGCCACCCAGAGCCTGGTCGGCGATCACAACCTGGGCTGGGCGAGCTTCAACATGATCTTCGAGAAGATCGTGGCCGAGCAGCCCGACCTGCTCGACTGATGCCGCGTTAGCTCACCACCACGACGGTGTGCATGATCTTGTCGGCGAAGGTCTGACGCTTGGCGTCCCAGATGGGCCACAGGTACCCGACGTAGCAGGGAATCCCGTCGAGGATGTGGAGAAGCCACCGGCCAATACCTGCGCCGCCGCCAATCGGCTGTCCGGTCGTCTCACTGATAAGTCGGAGTCCGATGGTCTTCTTACCGATGGACTGGCCGGTCTCACCGGCCGTGTACTGCTGGAAGCCGATCCAGGCCAGCGAGACGAGCCAGAGAATGAACCCCAGGGCGGAGCTGATCTCGTACCCGATGATCGCGACTGCCCACGGGGCGAGATAGTCGATGAGCCCCGAGAGCAAGCGCTTGTCCCACGTGGCCAGCGGCGGGCCGCTCCACGCTTGACCAGCCGGCGGGTAGGGCTGCTGGTAGCCGCCCTGGGGAGGATAGGCCCCGGGCTGCTGATACCCGCCTGGGGGCGGAGGAGGAGGGGGTGGAAACCCGCCCCCCTGTGGCGGTGGGGGCGGATACCCATCGGGCGGAGGAGGCGGGGGGTAACCGCCGCCAGGAGGGGGCGGCGGAGGGGGCGGTAGGTTGGACATCGGGCCTTTCCTTTGTCTCGAACCGAAGGACCGAACCGTAGCCGAGCAAACGCCTAGGCGTCGGGAATCTCCCGGAAGCGGCTCAGCCCTTGAGGCGGGACAACTCAACCGCGACGAGCTGGTGCTCCAGATCCTCGGGCACGGGTTGGCCGGCGTTGGCGAGCGTGAGCGTCACACCGAGGCGGGGACCGACCAGAGAAATGACATCGACGACGAGGGTCGACGGAGTGCCTGAACCGCCCAGGGCGATCGTGGCCCGGAATGCCGCGCCTCGGGCGGAATTGCCGACGACCGCGGGCGGCAGGACGGCGACGGTCACCGCCGTGGTTTGCTGGCCGCTGCGCTGCACCAACCGCTGATATTGCGTCTCGGCACAGGCGGGCAACTGGGCGCTTTCGAACGCCGTCAAATCCTGGCGGGGGTACCGGTCGTCACTGAAGGCGATGACATGGCTGGCCACTCGGGGGAATCCCGTGCCACCTGGAGCAAGGAAGTCCTGCGAGTGGACGTCGGCCGTCTGGTACGGCTTGAAACTTGGCAAACCGAGGCAGGCGGCCAGCTGCCGGTCGTTGGCGTCCTGGTTGGGATCGGGACGGAACGGCGTCGCCGTCCAGCCGGGGGGTAGGTCCCCGAGGTGGATGGCGGCTTTTCCTGCCTTGACCGCATCGTCGGGTACGCGGGCGGCCGATGCGGTCGATTTCGGTGGCGACGCGCTCGACACCGCCGAATTTCCATGGCAGGCGGTCATGAGACCGGCCAGGGCGATGAGCGCCCATCGCTTGCGGCCCATCCCCGACACGCTACCCGGCGCCAACCGGCCGTAGGATCACGGGGTGGCCGCCTTCCTCCAACGTCGGTGGGAGATGGACCTTGCTCCCCTGCGCCGGCTTGGCGCCGCCATGCTGGGCCTGGCCGCGCTGCTGCCGAGCCTCCCCCACGATCCGGGCTTGCCCTGCCCGCTGCGCACCGCCACTGGCATCCCCTGCCCACTGTGTGGCATGACCACCAGCGTGAAGGCGGGGATGCGGCTGGATCTACGCGCCGCGTTGGCTGCGAACCCGTTCGGTCTGGCCATCATCGTCGCGGCGGTGCTCATCCTCATCCGTCCGGCGTGGAGGCGGGTGGCGATCCCCGCCAGCCTGGTCATCAGCGCGGCGATCGCCTCCGAGCTGTTCCAGCTGCACCGTTTCCACTGGCTCTAGCTCGCTTCGCGGCACGGCCTCGGCGGG
>CAXMLU010000770.1:0-1701 GCA_964194255.1 uncultured bacterium | reverse complement strand
GGATGTCGACTTCGGCGGCACGTCCTGACGGCCAACTGCCTCTAGGACGCGGGGACGGTCAGCGATCGCTCTACCGCGGCGGTGAGCAGTGGCACCACGTCGTGCCAGTCGGCCACGATGCCGACGTCGGCGGATCCGAACACGAGAGCGTCAGGGTCGGAGTTCACGGCCAGGACGGCGCCCGCACCGCGGATGCCGACCACGTGGTTGAACTTTCCGGATAGCCCGAGCGCGATATACAGGCGGGGCCCGATGCTCCGGCCGGTGATGCCCACCTGACGGGATCGCGGCAGCCATCCCCGGTCCGTTACTTTGCGGGTGGCGCCCAATTCGGCGCCGAGGATGGACAGCAACGGGTCCAAGGAGGGGTACTCGTCGGGATGCACGCCGGTGCCGACCCCGACGACGACTTCGGCCCGGGCCAGTGTCTCGAGGTCGTCGTCGCGTCCTGATTCCACGATGCGGATCCTCGCGGCCGGCTCAACCGTCAGGTCCTGAACCGGAGCCCGCAGTGACGGGCGGGGCCGCAACCTCGGCAGGATGCCCGGGCGCACCGTCGCCAGCTGCACCGCCGATGTCGAGGTGACGGCGGCCACCAGGCGGCCACCGAAGGCAGGCTTCCAGCCCACCAGTCGACCGTCGTCGAGATCGATGTCGACGGCGTCGCCGGTGAGGCCGGCCCCGAGGCGAGCGGCCAGGCGCGACGCCACCTCACGACCCCACATCGTGCCCGGCGCCAGAACCGCCCACGGCTGCGTTGCTTCGCACCAGCCGCCCAGGGCGGCAGAGACGTCTTCTTCGACGAGCGCGCCCGAGATGGCTATCGCCCGGTCGGCTCCCCACGGGCCGAGCAGGTTGCCGTCGAGGGGACCGGGACCGATGGCCACCACGCTGCCGCCGAGGCCGGCGGCCAACCGGGCGGCGGCGCCGAGGAGTTCGCGGGTGACACCCGCCCGATCGGGCTCGACCACGACGGCCAGCACGGCACGGGGGCCGCCGGTCGAAGCCACCGTTTCCTCGTCGACGTGGGCGTGGGTCGCCGCTGCGGATGTATGGCCGAGGGCGCCCCGATCCCGCAAAAGTTCGACGGCTTGGTTCACCTGCTCCTCGACCGGGCCGGACAACATCAGCTGCTGGCGCTCTACCTCGAGCAGCCGGATCTGACCGACCCAGGTCGGACTGCCTTCCTGCCCCCACGGTCCATCGCCCAGCTCAGCGGCCGACAGGCGCCGGATGCGATCCGCCGGGACCTCGGCCCGGCCGGGCGGATCCACCTTGGCCGGCTCGCAGAGACGCTCGGCGCAGGAGAGCACGACGGGCAGCCCGGACTCGGCCCGGGCCCACCCGTCGTCGTGCTCACAGCGCACCCGGACCGGGCCGGCCTCCGCGTCCAGCTCGAGCTCGCGCACCCCGGCAAGGAAGGGCCAGCCCAGCAGCTCGGCCACCTCGGGACCGACCTGGCCGGTGTCGGCGTCAACTGAGTTGCGGCCGGCCAGCACCAGATCGAACGGACCCTCCCGCTGCAGCGCGGCGGCGAGGGCCTGGGCCGTGGCCAGCGTGTCGGACCCGGCGAAGGCCCGGTCGGTGATAAGCACACCGTCGTTGGCGCCCCACGCGATGGCCTCGCGCAATACGTCTTCCGCCTGGGGTGGTCCCAAGGTGAACACGGTGCACGACCCACCGCCGGCGCCAGCCAGCTCC
>CAXMLU010000769.1:0-2290 GCA_964194255.1 uncultured bacterium | reverse complement strand
CCTCGGCGCCATCGCCGGAGAGCGGCTCGCCCCGGCGTATCACTTGGCGGCCTGCACGGGGATGCGGCGAGGGGAGGTGCTCGGGTTGCGCTGGGCAGACGTCGACCTTGGTGCCAAGCGGCTGTCGGTCCGACAGGCGCTCATCGCGGTGGCCTACGAGATGCGCTTCTCGGACGTGAAGACCACCGCCGGCCGCCGCACTATCGACATCAACTCGAGCGACGTCGCGGTGCTCACCGAGTGGCGGCGCTCCCAAGCCAAGGAACGGCTCCTCGTCGGTCCAGGCTGGGACGACCACGCGCTGGTGTTCTGTCGACCCGACGGGCGACCCATCCATCCCGAGCGTTTGTCGCGAACCTTCGACCAGCTCGTCACGCGTCATGGACTGCCGACGATCAGGCTTCATGACCTTCGCCATACTCATGCCTCCCTTCTGCTCAAAGATGGCGTCCCAATCAAGGTCGTCAGCGAGCGCCTCGGGCATGCCTCCGCCACGTTCACGATGAACACCTACCAGTGGCTGCTTCCCGGCATGCAAGCCGAGGCGGCCGCCGCGTTCGAGCGGATCTTGGCCACCCCCGACCCCGCGGAGACCGCCGACGAAGCCGCCGAGCTGGAATAACCCAGCTCGGCGCACCCAGGGATACGCCCTGGCGATCAACGGAGATCAGCTCGAAGCGAGTCGCGCTCGTGCCTGCTCCGGGAACGTCTTGAGACCGGCCCGTGCGAGTGCGTCGAGGAGGTCGGATGGGGACATCGGAGGCCTTGTCTTCTCGCCGGCAAGACGAACGATCGTCGCGATCACCTCGTCGGGCAGCTCGGTCAACAGCTCGACCAGGTAGGTGTCGGGGTCGACGGCCACCAGGCCGAGCTCGCCGAGCGCCTTCGCCGGGAAGTCGGCCGCGTTCCAGGTCACGATCGAGTCGGCGCCGCCGGCAACTGCGGCGGCCATGTGCGGCCGGTCGTTCGGGTCCGGGCCGGGCATGTCGGCGATCAGGTGCGCGTAGGTGTCCCGCTCGACTCGGGAGCCGGCGAAGAAATCACGGACTGCCGCGCTCACCTTGGCGGCTGACTCGGCGCTGCGGCGCTGCTCCCGCACGATGACCCGTTCCCACTCGGCGAGCAGCTCGTCTGTCCAGAGCACCTCATGCACGGCGTCCTCGGTCAGCGCCAAGAGCAGGTCCATGACCGAGAACGGGAACAGGACGTTCGTGTCAACGAAGACTCGCCGCACCGCTCAGTACGGCAGCCCCGCATCGGTCACCGCGTCGACCATGCGCCGCCGGCCCTCGCGGCGCTGCTCCCGCCGAGTATGGAAGGCCACCACGTCGGACAGTCGCACCCGGCGGTGACGGCTGCGGGGGAGACGCTCGGAGGGGATCTCGCCATCGTCGAGCAGGCGCACCACGAACGGTCGGGACAGGCCGAGCAGCTCGGCCGCCTCTGCTGGGCTCAACATCGTGTCGGCCGGCAGCACCGTGACGGTATGGCCGTTGGCCAGCTCCCCCGCCGATGCCCGCACGACATCGACCAGGGGCGCGGGCAGGGGGACGCTGCGGCCATCGGGGAACGCGAGCACGATCCCCTCGCCCGGCTCGTCGGCCATCAGCGCGGCCACGTCACCGGCGGAACGGGCGTGCGCCTCATCGGCGTGGACTTGCACCACGTTGCGTAACACGCCGGGGCGAGCCATGTGCAAATCCTCCTTATCCGCAACAACTGTAACATGTGGTCTGGAAAGAACAGCACCCCGGCCCGACGACCCTGTGGCCCAGGTGTCGCACGGCGATCGACGCAGGTGGTCGCTTCATCGGCGGTCGTTCAGTCAGGTTCTCCTTCTTCGCCTCAGGCAGGGCCGACTGCGGCGCGCGTTGAGCCGGCCAGCTCGGGCTCAGTGGCGGCGATCTCGGCGACAGCGCCGGCGAGGGTGCCGTCCGCTGCGATGCGCTCGAGGTGCGCGGCTCCTTCCGCGCTCAGCTCGCGAGACCGCGAGCGCGCGGCGGTGTCGTCGGAATGCACGGCGAGGCTTCGCAGCCAGTCCCTCAGTTTGCGGTCCACGTCGACCATTGTGCCCGCCACCGCGGCGCGGGCCGTCCGCGAGATCCGCGGACGCAGCAGCACTGCGGTGCCGCCCCAGTCCGCACCGTGCCGGCCGCTGTCGCATCGTTCGGTAGAAGAACCGGTAGAAGAACCGGTCGCCCCGTTCGTCTTCCGAAGCTCTGCGACGCCCTGACCTGGACGTATGCAGCGCGCTCGGAGGGATTCGAACCCCCAACCTTCTGATCCGTAG
>CAXMLU010000768.1:0-6374 GCA_964194255.1 uncultured bacterium | reverse complement strand
ACCACGACCACGACCACGACCATGATCACGACCATGATCACGACGACCACCACCACGATGGATCCGACTGACCCGACGGGGACCTCAGGATTCGGAGACCAGAACCCACGGCACGTGGTCTGGGCGGGCGTAGATCCCCAAGCACGATCGGGGCCACGGGCGTAGCGTTGGCCCATCTCGAGGTAGGAGGGGACAATGCCGAAGTACTTGCTTGAGGTCAACTACACGCTCGAAGGGATCAAGGGCGTGAAGGCCAAGGGTGGGGCGGCCCGCAAGGCCGCCGCCCAAGCCGCCGCCAAGAGCGTCGGCGGCAAACTCGATTCGTTTTACTTTGCCTTCGGCGGCACCGACGTCTTCGTCATTGGGGACTTTCCTGACAACGCGTCTGCAGCCGCGCTCGCGCTGGCCGTCAGCGCTGGGGGTGGTGCGACGGTTCGCACGACGGTGTTACTGACGCCAGACGAGATCGACGCGGCGGCGGAGAAGAACGTCAGCTACCGCCCGCCGGGCCAGTAGTCGAACCCGGAGGGAGCGACCTCATCCCTCGTCGAGCGCGGCCAGGATCAGACTCCACGAGGCCAGTCCGTGGTTGCACCATCGGTCGGGAGCGACGAGGCACTCGTCTGGGCACCGGCAGACACCGTCGGCTTCCCACTCGGCCAGCGTCTCTTCCGGGGGCGGTGCCCAGCCACTGTTTACCTCGAACCACGCGTGGGCGTTGCGCACGGCCTGCGCGGCGGTCATCCCCATGCGGACGACCGTACCGCACGACCTGTCGTATCTCGCTCGCCTGATGGCCGCCCCTCGGCGATGATCGCGGCGTGCAGGAAGGACTTGCTGGCCGCATCGCGGTGGTGACCGGAGTCAGCCGGCGAGGCGGGATCGGCTTCGCTATCGCTCGCCGGCTGCTCGCTGATGGGGCGTCCGTGCTGGTGCAGTCGTGGACCGCTCACGACGCCGACCAGCCGTGGGGTGCCGACCCGGCGGGGCTCGAGGCGGTGATCGGTGAGCTCGGCCGACTCGCCGGAGACGGTGCCCGCGTCGATCACGTCGAGGCCGACTTCGCCGATCCCGGCACGCCGCGGGCGGTGATCGAGCGGGCGGTAAGCCGATTCGGAGCCGTCGATGTCGTCGTCGCCAACCACGCCCGTAGCAGTGCCCAAGGACTCCTCGACATGACGGCCGCCGAACTGGACCTGTCCTGGGCGGTCAATGCCAGGGCTTCACTGTTGCTGGTCCAGGCGTTCGCGGCCGTACGCGACGCCCGGCGGGCCGGCGGGCGAGTCGTGCTGTTCACGAGCGGACAACATCTCGCCCCCATGTCCGCCGAGATCCCCTATGCAGTCTCCAAGGGGGCCATCCACCAGATGACGCTCACGCTGGCCGACGCGTTGGCGGATCGCGGGATAACGGTGAACGCCGTCAACCCCGGGCCCACCGATAACGGCTGGGCGACCGACGAGGTCAGAGCGCAGGTCGGCAGGGCCTTTCCCGCCGGCCGGTGGGGGACGCCGGAGGATGCGGCCGCGGTGGTGGCCTGGCTGGTAAGTGACGACGCCGAACGGGTAACCGGCCAGGTGATCAACGCCGAGGGCGGCTTCCGGCGCTGGGTGGAGTGAGCGCCGGCTTCGACCCCTCTGGCCGCCTGCGCGTACTATGACGGCAACGTCAGGAATCGCCCCGGGCCTGGATGGAGGCTGTTGTGGAGTTGCCGAAGATCGTTAGCGTTGATGATCACGTGGTCGAGCCGCCCCACGTGTGGCAGACGTGGCTCCCGGCCAAGTACCGCGAACGTGGGCCACGTGTTGAGCGGGGGCGCTGGGGCGACTTCCGGCTGAAGGCGGGCGCTCACTACGACATGACTCAGGACCCCGAGGGAATGTGGGGCGACTATTGGGTCTACGAGGACCGGATCATCTACGTACACAAGCGATTTGTGGCCATCCCGCTCGAAGCCACGCCTGACGGCGATGTCTCGAAATTCGATCGCACGAAGATGGTAATGACCGCGATCACTTACGACGAGATGCGGCCGGGGTGCTACGACCGCGACGCGCGGATCGCCGACATGGAGCTCAACTGGGTGGACGGCTCGCTCCCGTTCCCCACTTTTCCACGCTTCTGCGGCCAGACGTTCTATGAAGGCGACGACAAGGAGCTCGGGCTGGCTTGCGTCAAGGCCTACAACGACTGGATGGTCGACGAATGGTGCGGTCCCTCCGGCGGTATGAACATCCCCCTGTGCCTGATGCCGCTCTGGGATGTTGCCGAGTGCGTGAAGGAGATTCAACGAAACGCGGACCGAGGCGTACGGGCGTTCTGCTTCAGCGAGCTGCCCACCCGACTCAACCTGCCGAGCATCCATACCGGACACTGGGATCCCATGTTCGCCGTATGCAACGACGCGGGGGTCACTCTGTGCATGCACATCGGCTCCTCGTCGAGCAACCCGGCGTCGTCCGCGGATGCACCCGCGGGCGTCGGCGGGACCTTGGCGTTCAACAATTCGATGGCTTCTCTGGCCGATTACCTGTTCTCCGGCAAGATGATCCAGTTCCCCAAGCTGAAGCTGGCGTACTCGGAAGGCCAGATCGGGTGGATCCCGTACGCCTTGGAGCGGGCCGACACGGTATGGGAGCAGCACGACAGCTGGATCAAGTCGAAGGAGAAAATTCCGGAGCCGCCGTCCACGTATTACTACGGACGGGTGTTCGGCTGCTTTACCGCTGACTATCACGGGCTGCATTCGCTCAAGGAGGTCGGCGAGGACAACATCTGTTTCGAAACGGACTATCCGCACACCGACACCACCTGGCCCAATACGAAGGCGTACGTCGAGAAGATGCTGACCGACTTTGACGACCAGGTCGCCTACAAGGTGTTGCGCGGCAACGCCATCCGAATGCTAGAGCTCGACCGGCAGTAAAGCCGACGTCGAAGATGGATCGTCCTCGGCTCGGTGTGATGTACCGAAGGCACCTCCCGCCGGAGCGGCTGGCCGGAATGGCCCGCCTCGTGGAGGCGGAGGGCCTGGACGAGATGTGGGTGGTCGAGGACTGCTTCTGGGCGGGCGGAATGACCGCTGCGACGGCCGCGCTGGCCGCCACCGAGTCGCTGACAATTGGTCTCGGCATCGCGCCGGCCGTCGTCCGCAACCCCGCCATCGCGGCCATGGACATCGCCGGGATAGCCCGCATGTTCCCGGCCCGCTTCATTGCCGGCTTCGGTCACGGAGTCGCACGGTGGATGATGCAGATCGGCGCTCTCCCCGAATCCCAGATGGCCGCGCTGGAGGAGACCTTCGTCGTAGTCCGTCGGTTGCTGGCCGGTGAGCAGTTCTCTTTCGAGGGAGCGCACGTCACGATCAACGACGTCCAACTCGTCTTTCCGCCCGGCATCCCGCCGCCCCTGCTCTGCGGTGCCGTCGGACCGAAGTCGCTCGAGATGGCCGGCCGGGTTACCGATGGGGTGGTGTTGCCCGAAGGTTCGAGCCCTCCATACATTCGCGCCGCCATGGCCCGGATGGCCCAGCCGGGTGCGACGTGCGTCGCGTATGTGCTGTTCGCCGTCGCCGACGACCCGCTTGAGGCCCAGGCGGCCGTGCAACCCGCCATCGACATCTTCTGCTCGGACGGACTCGATACCAGGCTGGCCGCTCTCGGCATCACAGAATCCGTGAGCTCGGTCCAGCGCACCGATCGCTACGCGATCGCCGGCACGCCGCCGCACTGCGCCGCCTCCATTCGGGAGTTGTACAGCGCCGGCGCACAAACCGTCGTGCTGGTCCCCCAGTTCGACGATCAGGAAGCTCAGATTGTCCGGGCCGCCCGCGAGGTCTTGCCGCTTCTCTGAGCGCTCAGGCGTGCTCGTTCGCGAGCCTGTTGACCACGTCCATGCAGCGGGCCATCTCGTCGCCGGTGGTGTAGGGGGCGAGGCCGACTCTCACCCAGCCGCCGTTCGGCTGCGTTCCCAGTCGCTCGTCCAGGGTACTGGCGTAGAAGTTCCCGTCCCCGACAAACACACCGTGTTGGGCCAGCCGGGCTGCGACTGACTTCGGGGAATGACCCGCCATCGTGAAAGTGATCGTCGGTGTACTGGCCGCGTCTTCTGGGCCGTACAGCCGGAGGCCGCGTACTCCGACCAGTTGCTGGCGGAAGTCCCGGGCCAGGTTGTCCTCATGGTCGCGGATGGCTTCGATCCCCGAGAGGAGCTTCGCCCGCAGGACATCACCAGATCCGAGCGAGGCGAGGAAGTCGATCGCCCCGAGAAGACCGGCTAAGCCTTCATGGTTCTGTGTCCCGGTCTCCAGCTTGTCCGGCGCGGTCGTCGGGCCAGGCTCGAGTTTGAGGACGTCGAGGAGGTCGAACAGCTCGCGCCCGATGGCGACGATCCCAAGGTGGGGTCCGAAGAACTTGTACGCGGAACAGACGAGGAGATCCGCGCCCATGGCGACGCGATCCGTCGGTAGATGGGGGACTGCGTGCACAGCATCGACGGCTACCAGGGCACCGTGGGCGTGGGCGACGTCAGCGACCTGGCGCACCTCGGTGATGGTGCCCACCGCGTTTGACGCCCGTCCGACGGCGACCAGGCGGGTTCGGTCGGTGATGATGTCCTCCAACCGGGAAAGATCGAGGGTGAGCCGCTCCAAATCGACCCGTAACCATCGGGGCTCGACCCCGGCGAGGCGGGCGGCGCGAAGCCACGGGTCCACGTTCGCCCGATGATCAAGCTCCGTGACCACGATGTTGTCGCCGGGCTGCCAGGTTTGACCGAGAGCCGATGCGATCGAGAACGTGAGACTGGTCATGTTCTGGCCAAAGGCCACCTCGTCGCTGCGGGCGCCTAGGAGGGCGGCCGTAGCTGCCCTGGCGTTGAGCACCAGCTGGTCGGTTTCCTCGCTGGTCGCGAACGCGCCGTGGAGGTTGGCTACCCCTCCGGCCATATAGTCGGTCATCGCCGCTATGGCGCTATCGACCACCTGCGAACCGCCCGGACCGTCAAGGTACGCAACGGGTACGCCGTCGTGCGTCCGTTTCAGAGCCGGGAACCGGGCGCGGACCGCGGTGACATCCAGCGGGCTCACCGCGCCACGGCCGGTTCGCCGGCTGAGCGCGAGGCGAGGGCATTCTGAAGTGTTGCGACGGCCTCGTCCATAGCCTTGCGGGAGGCGTCAAAGATCGCATCCATCCCGAAGAAGCCGTGGATCATCCCGTCGTAGCGTGAGGCGGTAGCTTGCACACCGGACTGGCGCAGACGGTTTGCGTAGGCCTCGCCCTCGTCGCGGAGCGGGTCGAACTCGGCCGTGATCACGAGCGTGGCGGGTAGAGATGAGACGTCATCGGCGAAGAGGGGTGACGCGTCCGGCTGACGAGGATCGGTCCCAGCCGGAAGGTACTGACTCATGAACCAGTCCATCAGCGAGGCTGTGAGCAGGTAGCCATCTCCGTTGGCTTGGTGCGACGGCAGCGAGCGGGTCAGGTCGGTCCCCGGGTAGATGTGGAGCTGGAAGGCGATCGGAGGTGCCCCCGCGTCGCGCGCCCGAGCCGAGATCACGGCGGCCAGATTCCCGCCGGCGCTATCTCCCGCTATAGCCAGCCGCTGATCGTCTGCACCCAGCTCCCCGGCGTGTTCGGATGCCCATTTCGTGGCCGCGATGCTGTCGTCAACGGCCGCGGGGAAGGGGTGCTCCGGCGCCAAGCGGTAATCGACATTGACGACGACGGCGGGCACCCGGGTGGCGAGCTGGTGGCAGATGCCGTCGTGTGTCTCGATATTGCCGATGACGAAACCGCCACCGTGGAAGTACACCACTATGGGTATGACGTCGTCCGTGTCCGGGCGGTAGATGCGAACGGGAATATCTCCCGCGGGACCGGGAATCAGCCGGTCATCGGTGGCCGCTTTCTGGTGGGGTTGACCTCCGATGGTCGCCAGCATCGAATAGGCCGCCCGCGCCTCGTCGGCACTGGATTCCTCGAGCGGCGGAGCGCCCATTTCCGCGAGCTGATCGAGGAACGTGCGAGCCTGCGGATCCAGTGCCATTGGTAGCCTTTCTTGTCTTCGTGTGAAAGCTAGCCCCACCCCGTTAAGGTGCTCGGCTCCGGCCGGTAGGGTTGAAGTCTTACCGTGACCACAGGGCGCTCTCACCGGGCTCTCAGCGAGGATGGATTTACTGACGTGACAAGGCACGGCGCGAGCACGGCCCCCCTCCAACCACCCCTCTAGAGGAGCGGAGGCCATGGGCGACGGTAACGAATCTTCCCCGGACGAGGCTCAGACCTGGCACACGCCGGCCATACCCCCTCTGGGCGAGACCCCGACCTCGCGTGCCGCGCCGTACGGCGAGGCCGGCAGCCCGCCCCCGCCGCCCC
>CAXMLU010000767.1:0-2710 GCA_964194255.1 uncultured bacterium | reverse complement strand
CGCCGGCAGGGAGCTGAATGTGGCGGGCGAGCACCCCCTCACACTCCGAGGCCCGGGTCTCGATCCCGTTGACCTGCATCTCGATGGGCATGTCGCCGGTCGGTGAGCGCATATCGGTGGTCCCTTTCGATGGTGAGACTGTCGAGCTCATCGTCTCCTGACGCTGAACTCTCCGCATCGGGCGGTCACACCAACTGCGTCTCATCCCAATGGGTCAAACGAACCAGTCCCGTGCCGACACAGTTGGTGCAGGCAGCCGATGCGGACGGGTCGACCATGGCCGACAATGACGGCATGGCAAACCGCATCGGTCCGGAGCCCACATGGGACGAGGAGCTCACCCGGCTCATCCAGCACGGCCGTGACCGAGAAGCGGCCGATCTAGCTTCGCTCCGACTCGCACCACTGACTCAAGGAGCCCCCATGGACCCCCGCAACCAACTCGACGAGATCCTGCCCCTACTGAACGGGCTGGTCGCGTCGCTCGACCGCACACAACTCGAAGCGCCGACACCGTGCGCGAACTTCGCCGTCCGTCAGATCCTCGAGCACATGATCGGCGGCGCGACGATGTTCGCAGCCGCTTTCCGAGGCGAGGAGCCGGCGGCGCCCGCAGCGGGAACCGACCTCGTCGCCGTGTTCCCGGCAGCCATGGCACAGCTCCAAGCGGCGGTCAACTCCCCAGGCGCGCTGGACCGGACCATCGCCGCGCCATTCGGAGACGTGCCTGGCGAGACCTTCGCCCGTTTCGTGGCCATGGACGGCCTCGTGCACGGCTGGGACATCGCCACTGCCACCGGTCAGTCGTACGACCCGTCCGCAGGTCTCGTGGCCGAGGTCGACGCGTTCACTCGCCAAGCGATCACCGAGGGCATGCGCGACGGTGACACCTTCGCCGCCGCCGTGCAGGCCCCTGCCGGCGCTTCGCCGATTGTCCAGCTCGCAGCGTTCACCGGCCGCCACGTCTGATTTGAACGAAATACCCTTCAGCTGACGTTCGGTCAGATGTGGCGTGGGAGACTGCTGCTAGTAGCAAATCGAGCATGGCATCGAGATGGTCGTAGGCAGTCTCCGGCTACTCAGGTCGAGCCATCTCTCGATTCGCCGGGCCAGTCGGGCTGGCCAAGAGGCGCCTGATCAGCACTGGTATCCCGCGGTGCTCTTTTGGCTCCAATCAGTGCTTGGGTCCGACCAAGACCCCAGGCCAACCCACCGACCGGAAATGTCGGGAGGACTACGACCGAGTGCGGCATGACCTGCGCTACGCCTTCGTGGCCTTCGTCGTGTAGGGGACGCTGTTCTTCATCGCCCAAATAGCTGGGCACCGCTCGTCGGCGAGGAGCTTGACTCGCTGCACCTCGTCGTCCGACGAGTCCGTCTCGACATCCACCTCAAACACGAACTCGTCCATGGGCGGGAACTCCCCCAAGCCCAGCGCAGTGCGGAAGTCGACCGACAGCCGCAAGTTGATCCGCAGCGCAAGAAGCTCGACGCCCGCCCTCGCGGACGTTCCGGACTCGTAAGGAGGCGGAGCGCTTCGAGGCGGCCGAGCTGGCCGATCGGGCCCGAGGCTCGTGGATCGACCCGCGACGGACTGAGGCCAAGTTCGCCGAGGTGGCCAGGGAGTGGATGACGTCTCACCCTTCAAAGAAGGAATCGTCGCTAGCCCGTGACCACTCGGTGGTCTCCGTACACTTGCTGCCAGCCATCGGCTCCGTCGCCGTCGGCCAGCTGACGCCTGCGGACATCCAGCGACTGGTCAACAGATGGGCGCACCTAGCGCCTCGCACCGTGCGACGGAACGACGCGGTCCTCCGGGCGATCCTGACCCTGGCCGTTGACAGCGACCGCATCCTGCGCAGCCCGTGCCGAAAGATCAAGCTCCCCGAGGAAGCCCCCGTCCAGCACCACATCGCCACTCCCGACGAGCTACGCGACCTCGCACGGGAGCTCGGTCCCGACAACGCACCGACGATGTACCTCGCCGCCGTCGGTGGGCTGAGGTGGGGCGAGTGTGCCGGCCTGCGAGTCGGGGACATTGACTTCCTCGGCAGAACGCTCACGATCGCGTCACAACGCACGCGCGGCCTGCACGGTCGGATGGTGACCGGAGAACCCAAGTGGCACCGCGTGCGGACGTTGCCCTCCCCCTCGAGCTGCTCGACCTCCTTGGCGCCCATCTGAGACGCCGCCAGCTCTCCGGCGCCGACATCGACGTGCTCGTCTTCGTCGGCCCGGGCGGCGACCCGATCCACTACTCCAACTGGCGTCGTCGGATCTGGGTCCCGTCCTGCCAGAAGGCCGGACTCCTTCCACGCCCTGCGGACGGCCAACACCACCGCCATGGTCGCCCTCGCCGTCGACATCAAGACCGCTCAGGCCCGCGCCGGGCACCGCGACGCCAAGACCACGCTCAACATCTACGCCCGCCCGACACGGTCCGGGGATCGTGACGCAGCCGAGCGACTGGGCCGCTACTTCCTCGTCGAAGAGACTCCGGACCGCGGGATCGCGCGGGATAGACGCGGGATGGAGCAGTTTTCAGGAGTTCCCGAGGACCACTTGCAACGCCCTGACCAGGGAAAAGGCGGTGGGGCTAGCTGGAATCGAACCAGCGACCTCAGCAACGATCCTCCAACCTTTGCGCAACCGGTCCACCCTCACGGCCCGGCGAGTCGGCCGTCGGTTGAGTCCCGCGCGGTGGTGTACG
>CAXMLU010000766.1:0-4791 GCA_964194255.1 uncultured bacterium | reverse complement strand
TGCCGGTGGTGCCGCTCGTGTAGCACATCGAGGCGGCTCGCCACTCGTCCTCGACATGGAAGTCGACTGGAGTGGCGTTAGCCAGTAGGGCTTCATAGTCCTGGATCCGGGGGTCGTCGGGGACCTCCACATCCTTACCGTCGTCCATCACGACGAAATGCCGGACGGTCTCGAAGGTGGAGACAAGCGGCCAGAGCAATGGCAGCAGCGAACGGTCGACGAAGATGACCTCGTCTTCGGCGTGGTTCACGATGTAGGTCAACTGGTCAGGGAAGAGCCGGATGTTCAAGGTGTGAAGCACCCGGCCGGTACACGGGGCGGCGAAGTACAGCTCGAGATGGCGAGAGGTGTTCCATGCGAACGTGCCTACCCGCCCATCGGGCGAGATCGCGAGCCCGTCGAGCACGCCTCCGAGCCGGCGGGTGCGCTCCGCCCAGGTGCCATAGGGGATGCGGTCCCGGCCGCCCTTGGCGTCGACGCTGAGCACCGTTTTGTCCGGAAACACCTGCTCGGCTCGCCGGAAGATCATCGGGATGGTGAGCGGGTAATCCTGCATCAGCCCTTGCATAGACCGCACGATACCGTGGCGAGTCCGATCCGTCGCTCGCGTCGAGCCGCTGATCAGGGCCGATTCGGCCGCCCCCGCAGCCGTACGCAGAACCTTGAGACCTTCGGGCGCTTCGGCTCTTACCAGACCTGCACCGTGGGCTTCGGTCAGCTCATGCACGATGGCCAGCCCGAGGCCGGTCCCTCGCGGATCGCGCCTGGCCGCGTCGGTAGCCCGGCTGAACCGCTCGAAGAGGTGCCCGGCGACTCGGGCGAGACCCCCGGGCCTTGGTCCGCGACGCAGAAATCAACCGCCTCACCCCGGACGGCCACCTGCACCGAGATCGGCGGCGCTCCGTGCCGTCGCGCGTTGCTGAGGAGATTGACAAGAATCTGGGTGAGGCGGGATGGATCCGCACTCACGAGCAGCCCGCCGGCGCGGTAACTAGAGAACGAGGAGTCGGTCGAGGCCGACGGTCAGACCGGGCCGATCGGCGACCGTCTTGATCGCCAGCAGCACGCCCGGCATGAACGAGCTGCGGTCATAGGAGTCGTGCCGCAGCGTCAAGGTCTGCCCGGCCGTGCCGAGCAGCACCTCTTGGTGCGCGACCAGGCCGCGCATCCGAACGGAATGGATCGGGATGCCTCCTGCGCCCCGCCCCCCGCGTACGCCGGGGAAGAGCACGGCCACGGTCGGATCATCGCCCCAGCTGGCCGACGCGGCGGCCATGCGTTCGGCGGTGAGGACCGCTGTCCCGGATGGGGCATCGGTCTTGGCATCGTGGTGAAGCTCGATGATCTCGGCGGTCTCGAAGTACGGCGCGGCCAGTTCGGCGAAGCGGATCATCAGGACGGCGCCAATCGCAAAATTCGGCGCGATCACACAGTTCGCCCGCCCTTTCCCAAACTCCGCCTCCAGCCGCCGGTAGTCATCTTGGCCGAATCCGGTCGTCCCGACCACGGCGTGCACGCCGTATTCGGCACACCAGGATAGGTTCTGGCGGGCGGCGTCGAGCTGGGTGAAGTCCACGGCGACTTCGACTTCCGCGTCGACGAACGCGCCGGCATCGCCGCCCACCTGGATCGGGTGCTCGACGCCGGTCACCTGACGAAGATCGATCCCGTCGTGGTGGGGATCGACGGCAGCGACCAATTCCAGTTCGGGGTCGGCGGCGACCGCTCGGCACACGGTCGAACCCATTCTGCCGCCCGCACCGAACACGCCGACTCGCATGGCCGGGAGCGTAGGCGCGTTGGAGCCGGCTAGAAGGCGCTGTCGTCGAACGGTCCGACGACGGCCAGTACCCGCTCACCGCTGAGCCCGCTGGCCGCCACTCGGGCCACGTCGTCCAGCCCCACCGCGTTCACACGGGCATTCACCTCGTCGATGGTGAGCACCTCGCCGTGGACCAACTGGGCGCGACCGATGCGGCTCATGCGGGCCGCCGAGTCCTCCAGACCGATGGCGAGGGTGCCGGCCAGATGGCCTTTGGCCACGTCCACCTCGCGCTGGGTGACCCCGTCGGCCAAGACCCGATCCAGCTCGGCATGAATCAGACCGAGCACGTCGTGAACGCGAGCGGGTGCAGTGCCGGCATAGACGGCCAGGGCGCCGGAATCCTGATAGGCCTCCCGGTAGGAGTACACCGAGTAGGCGAGCCCCCGCTTCTCGCGGATCTCCTGAAACAGCCGGCTCGACATGCCTCCCCCCAGCACGTGGTTGAGGACAGCGAGGGCGTATCGGTCGGGATGGTTCCGATCGAGGCTCGGCACACCCACGACGACGTGGGCCTGCTCGGTCGGCCGGTGGGACACGCTGAGACGGCGGGGCGGGGCCGAAGGGGCGATGCGGGCCGGTGGCTCTCCGCCCGACTGGCCGTTGAACCGACGCTCGATCCCGGCCGCCACCGCGTCGTGGTCGAGGTGACCGGCCGCGGCCATCACCATGTTGCCGGGGCGGTAGTGGTGGGCGTGGAAGGCGGCGATGGCCTCCCTCACCATTGCCTTGATGGTCTTCTCTTCGCCCAGCACCTCGCGGCCGAGCGGATGCCCGGGGAACATGGCCTCGGCGAACACCTCGTGCACTAGATCGGCGGGCTCGTCCGCATGCATCAGGATCTCTTCGAGGATGACATGACGCTCCGACTCGAGCTCGGCCGGCCGAAACGCCGGATCCCACATGATGTCGCAGAGGATGTCGAAGCCCATGTCGGCATGGTCAGCGAGGAGACGGATGTAGAACGCCGTGTACTCCTTGGTGGTAAAGGCGTTCATATCACCGCCCACCGCGTCAACGGCTTCGGCGATCTCCTGGGCACCGCGGCCGGGCGTGCCCTTGAAGAGCAGATGCTCGAGGAAGTGCGAAGCCCCGGACATGGGGCCATCCTCGTCGCGCGCGCCGGTGCCCACCCAGAATCCGGCGGTCATCGAACGAACGTCGGGCATCTCCTCGGTGACCACGGTGATACCGCAGTCCAGGTGCGAGGTACGGATCGTCACGCCGCGGCCGGAGTTACCGGCGGCCGCCGCGCCGCGGATTGCGTCTCGGACCCCGGTCCCCTCCACGGTCGTCGGCGCCGTGCCGCGCCGCGGCTTCTGCCGGGCCAAGGTCGCCAAACGTGGTGCGAGCCTCCTCCTCGAAGAACTCCTCGAAGGAGACGGCACTCTCGTCCGTGCCTTCGCCGCTGGCGCGGGGCGCCGAGCCGCGATCGCCTGCACCCCGGTCACCTCGATCGGAGCCGCGGTCTCCTCGGTCGCCGGAACTCCGGCCACCGTTGCCCCGCTCGGCGGATGCGCCGCCTTCGTCGGCCCCGCCCGGAGTGCCCGTGTCGTCCCCGACCAGGCTTAGCGACACCTTGCCTTGGGGGTCGATGTCGTCCACCCGCACCTCGAGCTCGTCGCCAAGATCGACCACGTCCTCGACGCGTTCGACCCGCTTGCCTCGGCCAAGCTTGGAGATGTGGATCAGGCCATCGCGGCCGGGGAGGATGTTCACGAACGCACCGAACTTGGTGACGTTGACCACCTTGCCGTGATAGATGGCGCCCACCTCGGCTTTGGGCGGATCGAGGATCAGCTCGATGCGGCGGCGGGCCTCTTCGACCGCGCCGCCATCCTTGGCGCCAATGGTCACCGTGCCGACTACGCCATCATCATCAACGTTGATGTCCGCACCGGTCTCCTGCTGCAGGGTGTTGATGACCTTGCCCTTCGGACCGATGACCTCGCCGATCTTGTCCATCGGGATCTCGAAGCTCACGATCTTGGGCGCGTTGGTGTTGACCGACGATCTCGGGTTGTCGATGGCCTTGCGCATGACCTCGAGGATGATGAGCCGCGCCTCGCGGGCCTGGCGAAGCGCCTGGCTGAGCACGTCGGCCGGAAGCCCGTCGATCTTGGTGTCGAGCTGTAGGGCGGTGACGAATTCAGCCGTGCCGGCGACTTTGAAGTCCATGTCGCCAAAGGCGTCCTCGGCTCCGAGAATGTCGGTCAGGGTCGTGTACTTGCCCTCGGCAAACACCAGGCCCATGGCGATGCCACCTACCGGCGCCTTGATCGGCACCCCCGCGTCCATCAGGGAAAGCGTGGAGGCGCAGACCGAGCCCATGGACGTCGAGCCGTTGGAGCTGAGCACCTCAGAGACGAGCCTCAGGGTGTAGGGAAACTCCTCCTGCGAAGGAACCACGGGGAGAAGGGCGCGCTCGGCAAGTAGGCCGTGGCCGATCTCCCGGCGCTTGGGGCTGCCCACCCGGCCCGTCTCGCCGTTGGAGTAGGGCGGCATGTTGTAGTGATGCATGTACCGCTTGGTGTCATCGATACCGATCGTGTCGAGGAGCTGATTCATGCGCGGCATGCCGAGAGTGGCGACATTGAGCACCTGGGTCTCGCCCCGCTCGAACAGACCGGAGCCGTGGGCCGTCGGTATGACCCCGACCTCGGAGGACAGCGACCGGATGTCGGTCGGCCCGCGACCATCGATGCGGAGACCCTCTTCGACGATGCGCTTGCGAACGAGCTTCTTCGTGAGTGAGCGGACCGCGGCCTTGATCTCCTTCTCTCGCCCGGCGAAGTCGGCGGCCATTTCGGCCAGCGCGCTTTCCTTGGCCTCGTCGAGGGCGGCGTTGCGCTCTGCCTTGGCGACGATGGTCGTAGCCACGCTGAGCGCCGGGGTGGCCAGCTCAACGACGCGCTCCCAGACATCGTCCTCGTAATCGACCTGGGGGGTGTAGTGCAGCGGCGGGCGGG
>CAXMLU010000765.1:0-3426 GCA_964194255.1 uncultured bacterium | reverse complement strand
CTCACCGACGACGTCGTCGACATCGAGCTGCAGGTCCTCGCCGGCGCCCTACTGCCCGGCTTCGGGGCAGCCAACCCGGCCCATCCCAGCCACCTGCTCACCGACGGGGTGAACTGCTCGGCGGACGCCAACCTGCTCGGCGCCTTCCCGTATATGGGCACACCCATCGCCGGGTACTACCAGCCGCTTCCCGGCAGCCCCCCGGCATAACAAGCCGGGCGGCCCGCACAAGCCGTCTCAACGTCCACGGCAGCCACCGTCCCGGGATTGCCCGGGACGGTGGGCGCGCGCTACAGCTGACAGATCGAAGGCCGCCATTCTCGCATGCAGGATGGTGCCTGCTGGGCGAGATAGACGCCGGCTCCGCCCGATAAAGGACACCTCTGTCCTGTTAACAGGCAGATAAGCGCGGTCGTCGTGGCCTGATGCGCCATCACCCCGGCGGCCCCTTGGGGAGGACCGAGGCGATGGCGTAGATGGCTTATCGGCCGACCGGGGCCGAGGACTAGGGTTTTGTCCGCAGATGGTGTTCGCTCGCCGAGGAATCTCCGTTTAATCGAGCTCATCCCGTTCCCGGAGCACACGAGCGCCTTCCTGTAGGAAATCGACTACGGAGAAGTGGACGCCGGCTGCCCCTAGCTCTCTCAGGCCTTCAGGCCTGGCGGCCTCGAGGGGTTCCGCCCCTCCGATGCGGTTAACACCGAAGGGGCGACACCAGCGCATCGTGACGTCGGCGTCCACACGCCCGGCGACCAAAAATCGAGCGGGGCCTGCGCATGGTCATCCGCCCGCTCGTGATTAGGTTGCGTCAGCAGAAGATCGGCCCGGGTGTGAAAACTCCGTACTCGACAAGAGAAGAGAAAGTGTGAATCCACATGCGCGTTGTCGGGACCATCGCGACCGCCCTGGCTGCGACAGGAGCACTAGGGGCGGCGGTGACGGTGTTGTTCTCGATCTCAGACGCACGCCGCTACTTCCGCATGCGGCGGATGTCGCTGGCAACAACCCTGGCCACATCTGCCGGGCATGAGGCACAGTCGGCTACGAGTCACGAGTGAGCGAGCGAATCTGCTCTCTTTGGTTGGGGAGCCAGCTCAGCGAAGTCGCGCTGGGAGAGCGCATCGCCCCGATCCCCCACGACCCGTCGCCCGTCTTGTCACCGTATTCTTGATCGCCCAAGTGTTACTCCCGGGGCCACCTAGCCGCCCAGTTCCACGCCGGCTTCGGCTTCCACGCCGCCCTCCACCACTTCAGCATCGGCGGCAAGCCAGAGCTGCGCCACCGCGCCGGTGCTTCCGGCTGCCAAGGACCACCAGCACGATAGTCGCCGAGGTCTCGGCGGCCCAAGGACCCTCATGAATCTCATCATCAAGGCGGCCGCCGTTGACCCCGAGGTTTCCAGGCTAGGAACGCCGTCTTTAGCCAAAGCAGCTTCCCGCACGTCCGCGGTGCACCGGTTTGCTGCGTGACGCGGAAGAAGATGCGCCTCTGTGCGGGCGCATCTTCCTCCGGCTGTGCGTATGGTTTGTTGCCGTCTACTCGTTATTGGGGAGCGGGCACCGATGCCGGCACGGCCGGGTTCACGCTGACCAGGTTGCCGGAGAGGACGAACGCACGCTGGCTCGGCGCGAACCGCTGGGACAGGAGGCCGTTGTCAAGCTCCTGAGTCACCGCGAACCGGTTGAACTCCGGGGCAGGTAGGTACAGGCGTGTATTGGGCAGCCCGTCCGAGGTTCCGTTGACGTCTGCCTCTGCGAACGAGATGTTGCCGTCGTGGTCGGGGCCATCAACGCGACTCACTTCGACCCGGTAGGCGTCAAGGATCCGCTTTTGCATCCCGTCGACCGTCTTCACCGAAACATCGGGTTCGAACGACGCAGGACGGGCGTACACATCGAGCAGGACCTCGTTGGCCAGGCCGCTAGGGATGATGCGGTTGCGGGTCTCAGCCGTGTTCTCTGTGTTGCGCGGATTGTTCGGTGGATCCGTCGGCCTAGGCACGGTACCGATACCGGCGATCTCGGCTGGTACCCGGTACTGCTGGCCGAGGGTGCCAGGGATCCCACCCGTGAACGGCTGCTCATACGTCGGCGGTGACCAGTCGGTCCCGGTGTTGAACTCCCAGTAAGCGTGGTTCTCGCCCCGCTGCAGGCCGTTGAAGACGCCGGCGCTGACCGCCACCGGCACCGTGTTGGGCTGGTTCCCGGGGGTGCCGAAGTGGTCGGAGGCGCTACCGAAGTTCGGAGCGTTGCCGTCCTGGGTCAAGACGTGGCCGGCCACGTTGTTGTGGCTGCCCATAACCTGCAACGCGTTGGCGTCGGCCTGGGTGATCTTGCCGAACTGTGCCGATTCGCTGTCGGCGCGTGGGGCGGCGACGGACGGCACCGCCACGTCGTGGAAATACCATCCCTCGTAGAAGTTGGCTTCGTTGTTGAGAACCGGAAGTCCGACGACGTCGGTGAATGCGTCGATGGCGGCCTTGACGTTGTTCGGATCCGTGGGCTTGCCTGGCTTGGGCTCGAGCACTATCCGGACGGCCGCCGTCGCCGGCGACGCGGATGAGAACACGTTGGGTTGGAAGTTCTTCTGGTCCAGCAGGTAGTACTGGAAAAGTTGACTGGCCCCAGTCGCCTCATTGAACGCGGTCTGCGGCTGATAGGCGACCGGCTGTTGTGACAGCGCCACCAGCGCATCCTTCAGGGGGGCGGGCAAGTTCCGAATGTCTCCTCGGTCCGCGAACGATGTCGATGTGTTTGCGGCGCCAGCGACCTGCGGGGCCTGAAGGCCAACCGCAGCCACAGGCACGGCGACGCTCATTCCCAAGGCGGCGCCGACCAACACCTTGGGCCACCGACGACCAAATATTCCAACAGTCATGCCTAGTCTCCTCGAATCCACGATGAACGTGCTCTACGCCCTACGAGTAACTACGGCTATCGGTTACGCACGGATCTCTCTTTCCGCGTTCCCCCGAGAGACTTCTCATGGCCACGGACACGTGGCGGGCCGCAGTAGCCGAATGCCAGAACGCCCCGATGTCACGGCCGTCGCACCGAGAGCGTGAGGTCGTTCACCTGGCTGCCGCGTGGATGTTGTGGCGCTGGCAGTTCCGGCGTGGCCTCGCAGCGGGAGGCCCACGTCGGCCTCGATGAGCAGGCCTTCTTGCGATGCGACAGCAAGACGAGATCGGTCCGGTGTGGTCCTCGGCTCGCCGGTCGCGAGGACCCGATGTCGCCGACGCGATCCACACCATGCGTCGAGGACGGCATTGCCGGTCACGATCCCACCGACACGATGCCGCCGACCGGCGCCGGCGCCGACCGCCCAACACACGGAATCTGGCGGCCACCGGAGCGGCTTGGTGCAGCCGGAGCGGCGGCCTAGGAGGGGGGACGGTCGCTGGCTCGGCCCTGTCTCTTATACACA
>CAXMLU010000764.1:0-5940 GCA_964194255.1 uncultured bacterium | reverse complement strand
GGCGGGCGGCGGCCCTGCCGCCGGACGCGCGCCGCTCGATGATCGTGGAAGCCACCCTGCCCCTGTTGCTAGAGAACGGCGAGATGGTCACGACTCGTCAGATCGCGGACGCCGCCGGGATCGCCGAGGGCACCATCTTCCGAGCCTTTGCGGACAAGGACGCCTTGATCAGGGCCGTGGTAGACGCGGCCTTGGACACCGCAGCTCTGGAGCGAGAGCTCGAGTCGATTGACCTGCAGCTGCCTTTCGAGGCCTGCCTGGCCGTGGCGGTCGAAATCCTGCAGCGGCGCGTGGTCGACGTCTGGCGCCTGATGTCCAGTATCGGGACGAAGTACCACGACAGGGCGACGCGCCCAATCGTCGACAGCCATGCCCTGGTGACCTTGCTCAGGGCGAATCACCGCCATCTCGCGGTCGAGCCGACTGTGGCGGCGCGCCTGTTGCGGAACTTCACGCTGTCGGTGACGCATCCCATGCTGGTCGGCGAGCCGATGTCACCGGATGAGATTGTCCAGTTGTTCCTTCACGGCGTCAGCGCGCGGAAGTCATTGTGCTGATCCGCCTGCTGCGTACTCATCTGCGTAGCTACCGCAAAGTGCTGTTGGGCGTTCTTGTCCTCCAGACGGTGCAGACGGTCGCGGCGTTGTCGCTTCCGACGCTCAACGCGAACATCATCGACAACGGCGTGATCAAGGGCGACCTCAGCTACATCTGGACGATCGGCGCCGTGATGCTCGGGTTCACGTTGGTCCAGGCGACCTTCGCGATCGCGGCCGTCTACTTCGGCGGCAAGGTGGCGATGAGCTTCGGGCGCGACCTCCGCGCCTCGCTGTTCCACCAGGTCACCGGGTTCTCGGCTCGCGAAGTCGGCACGTTCGGCGCTCCGTCGCTGATCACCCGCATCACCAATGACGTTCAGCAGGTCCAGATGCTTGTGGTGATGGCGTGCACGATGGCCATCGCCGCGCCGATCACGATCGTGGTAGGTGTGATCTTGGCTGTCCGCCAGGCCGTCGGGCTCTCGACGGTGCTACTGGTGAGCATGCCGTTGGCAGCGATTGTGCTGGGCACGCTCGTTTGCCGCATGGTGCCTCTGTTCCACCTGATGCAGGATCGCATCGATCAGATCAACCGCGTCCTGCGTGAGCAGATCACTGGCATTCGGGTGGTGCGGGCGTTCGTGCGCGAGCCACAGGAGTCTCGTCGCTTTGCTCTCGCCAACGAGGAGTTGACCGACACGTCGTTGCGGGCGGGCCGGCTGATGGCGTCAATGTTCCCAACCGTCAACCTCCTCATCAACCTGTCTAGTGTCGCCGTCTTGTGGATCGGTGCCAGTCGGGTCGCCTCGGGAAGCATCCACGTCGGCTCACTTGTCGCCTATCTCAGCTACCTCGTGCAGATCCTGATGTCGGTGGTGATGGCTACCTTCGTCATCTCGATGGTCCCTCGGGCGGCCGTCTCCGCCGGCCGAATTCAAGAGGTCCTCAACACGGAGTCGACGGTCGTGCTGCCGAGTGAGCCGGTCAGCCATGTGATCACTCATGGCGAGCTCGAGTTCCGCGACGTCGGCTTTCACTATCCCGGCGCCGAGCATCCCGTACTGACCAACATCTCGTTTACCACCCTCGCCGGGCAGACCACGGCGATCGTCGGCAGCACCGGAGCCGGCAAGACGACGCTTGTCAGTCTCATCCCGCGCCTGTTCGATGCCACGTCGGGGTCTGTTCGCATTGACGGCGTCGATGTGCGAGACCTGGATCCAGAGCTGTTGTGGGGCAACATCGGCCTGGTGCCGCAAAAGCCGTACCTGTTCTCCGGGAGTGTGGCCAGCAACCTGCGCTACGGCAAGCCCGATGCCACCGAAGCTCAGATGTGGGAGGCGTTGGAGGTAGCTCAGGCCGCCGAGTTCGTCCGGGCCATGCCCGGCGGACTCGACTGCAGAATCGAGCAGGGCGGCTCGAACGTGTCGGGTGGCCAGCGCCAGCGTCTCGCCATCGCTAGAGCCCTGGTTCGCCGGCCGGAGATCTACGTCTTTGACGACTCGTTTTCGGCGCTGGACCTCACCACGGACGCCCGCTTGCGAGCGGCGCTCGGCCCGTACACCGCGGACGCGGCTGTCGTAATCGTGGCTCAGCGGGTGTCGACCATCTCGACGGCGGATGTGATCCTCGTGCTTGAAGACGGCCAGCTGGTCGGGCGGGGGACCCACGACGAGCTCCTCGCTTCATCTCCGACCTATGCGGAGATCGTGCAATCGCAGATCGGCGAGCGGGAGGCGGCGTGACCCTCGTCGATGACCAGGAGGAGCACAAACCGGACCTGGCCGCACCCGAGACCCGAGCTGCGGGCCGGTGGAATTCGGCCGGAGTTCCAACAGAGAAGTCGAAGGACTTCAAGACGGCCGTACGGCGGCTCGTTGGGCTGTTCGGACCGGACCGACCGGTCCTGCTCTTCGTCGCATCGGCGGCCATCGCTAGCGCGGTGCTCAACGTGTTCGGTCCCCGGGTGCTCGGCCACGGGACGGACCTCATCTTCCGTAGCATCGTCGCCCACAGGGGCATTCCCTTCGGCAAGCTGCATCATGTCCTGTTCCAGGCCGTCGCCGTGTATGCAGGATCCGCCCTCCTGTCGATCCTCACGGCCTACCTCCTGGCCGGCGTTATCCAACGATTGATGTTCCGCTTGCGGACGGCGGCCGAGGACAAACTCAACGCACTTCCCCTCCGCTACGTCGACAAGCACGCCCGTGGCGACCTCCTGAGCCGGGTAACCAACGACCTGGACAACGTCGCGCAGAGCTTGCAGCAGACCCTCAGCCAGATGCTGACCGCCATCCTTTTACTGTTCGGCGTGTCGATCATGATGTTCACGATCTCGCCGTTGCTAGCGGTCGTCGCCCTCACCACCGTGCCACTCTCGGTGTATTCCATGAAGATGATCGCCAGCCGGGCGCGCCCGCGCTTCATCGCGCAATGGACCAGCACGGGCGCGCTGAACGCCCAGGTCGAGGAGACCTTCACTGGTCATGCCATCGTGAAGTCGTTCGGCCGTCAGCGCGAGGTGGAGCAGAGGTTCTGCGAGACGAACGACGAACTCTTCGAGTCTTCGTTCGGCGCCCAGTTCATGTCCAGCCTCATGCAACCGGCCACAATGTTCCTGGGCAACGTGCAGTACGTGATTGTCGCCGTCGTCGGCGGTCTGCGGGTAGCCAGTGGATCGATCTCGCTCGGTGATGTGCAGGCGTTCATCCAGTACTCGCGCACGTTCTCTATGCCCCTCACCCAGCTGGCGTCGATGATGAACGTCTTCCAGTCGGGCATCGCGTCGCTCGAGCGGGTACTCGAGTTCCTCGACGCCGAGGAGCAGAGCCCGGATCCGGCGGCCTCCGCCAACCCGGCGCCCGTCCGCGGTCGGGTTGAATTCAGCGATGTGACGTTCTCGTACGACCCCAAGCGGCCTTTGATCGAATCGCTGTCGCTCGTCGCCGAGCCCGGCAAAACGGTTGCGATCGTCGGTCCTACCGGGGCTGGCAAGACAACTCTCGTCAACTTGATCATGCGGTTCTACGAGCTGAACGGCGGTACGATCACGCTTGACGGACGCGACATCGCCTCCTTCTCCCGGTCTGAGCTTCGGTCAAGCATCGGAATGGTTCTCCAGGACACTTGGCTCTTTGGCGGCACCATCCGCGACAACATCGCCTACGGCAACCCCGACGCGACGGAGCAGCAGATCCTCGCCGCGGCCCGCGCCACGTATGTCGACCGCTTTGTGCACTCCTTGCCCGAGGGTTACGACACCGTCATCAACGAGGAAGGCGACAACATCAGCGCCGGTCAGAAGCAGCTCATCACCATCGCCCGCGCCTTCCTTGCCGACCCCGCCATCCTCATCCTCGACGAGGCCACCAGCTCCGTGGACACGCGCACCGAGGTGCTTGTCCAAGAGGCCATGAATGCGCTACGCGCCAAACGCACGAGCTTCGTCATCGCGCACCGTCTCTCGACCATCCGTGGTGCCGACAACATCCTGGTAATGGAGAACGGACGAATCGTCGAGCAGGGCTCCCATATCGAGTTGCTCGAGCGCGACGGCGCCTACTTCCGCTTGTACAACTCCCAGTTCGTCGCCCCGGTTGCCGACATCGAATAGGGCGGATCATCTTCGCCACCCGCGATGGCCAACGGGTGGGATCCTATGGGTGTCGGAAAATGGCTTGTGCGGGCTGTGAGCATCGAGCACCCTGGTGCATGGAGAGGTTCGAGCGCGACACCTACGGTGAGGCCATCGCCGACCTCTACGACGACTGGCTCCAACGGACAGACACCGCTGACACGGTTGAGTTCCTCGGCTCTCTGGCAGGCGGGGGACCCGTGTTGGAGCTGGCCGTGGGGACGGGCCGGGTAGCGGTCCCGCTGGCCGGACACGGGCTGGCGGTGCATGGCATCGACGCCTCGCCAGCCATGGTTGACCGCTTGCGGGCGAAGGAGGGTGGCGACCGGGTCACGGTAACTATCGGGGACATGGCCGATGTCGGCGTCGACGGCCCTTTCTCCGTGGTGTTCGTGGTGTTCAACTCCTTCTTTGCAATGCTGACCCAGCACGACCAGGCGCGCTGCTTCGCCAATGTCGCCGACAGGCTCAGACCGGGCGGTTGTTTTGTCATCGAATGTTTCGTGCCGGACATGCGGCTGTTCGACCACGGCCAACGGGTAGGTGTCAGCGACATGGAGGTCGACCGTGTGCGGCTGGACGTGACTCGCCACTTCTCTTCGGAGCAGCGGGTGGAGACCCAACACGTGGTGATCTCAAGCAATGGCGTGCGCCTCGTGCCGGTGGTGCTGCGCTATGCATGGCCCTCCGAGCTCGACCTCATGGCCCGTCTCGGCGGTCTACACCTGCGAGAGCGCTTCGGCGGCTGGCGGGGTGAGCCGTTCGGAGATGAGAGCCCGCTCCACGTATCGGTGTATGAGAAACCAGCAGTCGCCTAATGCCGAGGAGGTGTCCTGGCCGATCGGTGTCGCCGCCCTCCGGCTAGCGGGTAAAGACTGCGGTCACGGTCGCTCCCGATGAGCTCGTAGCTGTGAGGGTGATGGTCACTGGACCTTGTCCGGTCGGAACAACCACGCCGGCGGGGGAGCCAGTCCTAGGGGGGTACCGACCGTTGGAGTCAGCCGTCACGGGTGGCCCAGCCTGGCCTGGCGGAGTGCTCTTGCTGGCGAGCTGGACATGGGATCTGCGAGCCGGGCCTGAGGCCGGACGCTGCAGGGGTGTACACCCGATACCGCTTTGCACTGTCTTGGCTTGCCGACGAGCACGCCATGAGGGCCACAATGGCGTGGACGATGATGGCGGGGTGCGGGTGCTCCAACTTCCGGGGCCGGTACGCCCGTTTATCCTCGGGCTGCTGGGCACGCTGGGTGTTGCTGCTGTCTCGCTGATGGTCGCGAGCGTGGCGGGCAGCGGCGTACCGTTGTGGTTCGCCGCTTTCTACCTGCTGGCATGGCTCTGGAATGCCTATTGGTGGGCCTGGCAGACACCCTGGCGGATCGAGGTCCACCCAAACGGCTTGTTGACGTTCGTCTCGCCCGTTGGTCGCCGGACCGAAGTGCCCGCAAATGCGCTGCGATCGGTCAAGCTTTCTGCGCTCATGGTCGTCCGGGTGCGTCATGACGGAGGCAGCATCTGGCTATTGCCGATTGCTCCGGTGGCCCAGCTTGTCGCGTTGCTGCGCGCCGAGCGACCAGCGGTCGAGATTCGAGTGCCCGACTGGGCCATCCGAGCTCGCGGCTGGCCGTGGACGAAGTAGAGAGAGGATGCACGGGCCGACCGCACCCTCCGTCAGTTGACCCACCCGTCGAATGGGTGTACGAGTCATCCGTGGGACAGCGGATACGAGCGGCTCGCGGGGTGTTGGCCTCCGCGTTGAGGAACCGGCTG
>CAXMLU010000763.1:0-3604 GCA_964194255.1 uncultured bacterium | reverse complement strand
AGGCCATACCGCAAGTACCAGCGGACGGCAACGGCGATCCCGTCGGGCGGGGAACCGGAACCCTGCGAACCCCGAACAACGAACGGGTGGAAGGGACCGGGGCGACGGCATCGGCCCAGCCTGCCCGACCACGAACCGGTCCGCGCCAATGCAACAGTGCCTCGGGAGTCGCTTGCATCGGCGAGAACGGTTACCGTTTTGCTCATGACTGAGCCTGTGAACGTAAGTCGGGAGATCTCCGCGTCGCCCGAGCAGCTTTACGCAATGGTCTCCGACGTGACGCGTATGGGCGAGTGGTCTCCGGAGAATGAGGGCGGCGAGTGGCTGGGCGGCCTGACCGCCGCGCAGGTGGGCGCGCGGTTTCGGGCGACGAACCGGGTCGGGAAGAAGTCCTGGAAGATGGTGGCGACGGTCATCGACGCTGAGCCCGGTCGGCGGTTCTCGTTCCGCGTGAGCGCAGGCCCGGTGAAGGTTTCTGAGTGGGGCTACACGTTCGATCCGACGCCGAACGGATGTCGCGTGACCGAGTCATGGACCGATCTGCGACCGGGCTGGTTCAAGCCGCTCGCACGTCTCAGCACGGGCGTAAGCGATCGGGCGACGCACAACCGAAGCGGCATGGAGCAGACGTTGGAGCATCTTGCTGCAGTCGCGGAGTCAGGAGCGCGGCCGGGTTGACCCTCGACCTCGTCAGGTCCGAGACGCCGGCGCGAATCGGCATAAAAACCGCCGGCCAGCGCGCCCCGACCTAATGAGCGTCGCGGTCCCGGCGGTCGGGAACGCGCCCTGGCTTTCGATCGGTGCGCTCGTTCGCGGCGGGTCGCCGTCTCCGGCAGCGCCTTCCCTGCCGATATTTGCGTCCTCTCGGATTGGCCGCCCAGGTCGACATTGTGCGCGGATCGTTCCTCGGGATCGGGTAGACAGGACGCCCGGGCCCCATTGATCGCTGGCTCCGGGGACGATCATCAGTGGATCATATGGACGTCTTCGATGACGTCCTGCTCGGAGCGCTGTGCGCAGGGCCGGTAATGTCGGGGCTACCGGACCTCGCCAGGACTTAACAGCGGAAGTGGTGGCCTGCGGGAGCAGATTGAGGAGTCGACGAAAAATGGCCGGGCGCCCTTGGACGCGAATCGGCACAGTGTTGGTGTGACGTCTTCTGCTGATCTTGACCGAGCCCGGTACGCCCGGATGCGGTGGAATGCACCCCTATCCGAAGAGCACGCCACTCTCCTCCTTGATCGCCTCGATATCCACCCTGGAGCTTCGGTGCTCGATCTCGGCTGTGGTTGGGGGGAACTCCTCCTGCGTGCCGTTGACTCAGGCACTTCTGCCACGAGCGACCGCACGACCGGCATCGGCGTGGACACCGATGAGTCCGGGCTCGAACGCGGTCGTGCGCTGGCTGCCGAGCGCGGCCTCGACGGGCGGGTCACCTTCGTGCGCGCACAGGCAGGAGCGTGGGATGCGCCTGCGGATCGGGTCTTGTGTATCGGGGCCAGCCATGCCTGGGGCGGGACCCCCCACGCCCTAACCGCGCTGGCCGGGATCGTGCCTCCAGGCGGTCGGCTTCTGTTTGGTGATGGATGCTGGGAGAACCCTCCGACGAAGGCCGCGACAGCAATCTTCGGCGATGACGTCGAGAGCCTCCTTGACCTAGTCGAGCATGCCACATCCGCTGGCTGGCGGGTCCTGCACCTCAGCAGCGCGGACCAACGAGAGTGGGACGACTTCGAGTCGACGTGGCGAGCAGGCCGGCAGGAGTGGTTGCTGGATAATCCTACCGACGAACGATCACCGGCGCTCCGAGAGGAGATGGATATCCGGCTCGCGGAGTACATAAGCGGGTACCGAGGGGTCCTTGGATTCGGCTATCTCGTTCTCGGCCGATAGCGCCCGAGAAACACATTCGTCAGGACCGGCCACAAGACCAGCATGCGCTTGCCCGTGCCGGCCCAGATAGTCCAGATATGCGAGCGACACAGACACAGACACTAAGTGCTCTCCTATCGACGGGTCGAGGTCCTTCGCGGAACCTCGAGAAGTGTCTCAGAACGCGCGATGTCGGCGGTGGCCAGGGCATCCCCGATGTGCCTGCTTGAGAATTCACCTGGACGTCGCGGTTGATCCGTAGCGTCTCAACGGCCCTGGCCGGCGTTGCTCACGAAGTGCCTGCGGTCGGCATCAGCCGGTTGGCTGCCGATCGAAGGGCGTCCCGGTCGGACCTTGCCGCGGGGTGGCTCGAAAGAGGTACGAGCACAAAACGATCCGGAAGCAGGAGTGCCCTCCGCGGACCCCTACCCCGTGAACGAAGGAGAGGCAATGAATGTGACCATCGGTGTGGGACCCGCACAAGGCGACGCACACCGCCGTGGCCATAGACCAAGGCGAGGACGAGCTGAGCCGGGGGCAGGTGCGGGCCACGCGCAGCCAGGTGGACCAGCTGTTGTCGTGGGCGGAGTCGTCGAGAAGCGGACCTGAGCCATCGAGTCGGCCGGTGGCCTCGGCTATCTCCTGGCTCAGCAGCTCGTGACGGCCGGCGAGGATGTCTTGGACGTGCTGGCCACCCTGGCCTCGGGTGCGGGTGCTCGGGTCGGGTTCTTCGAACAAGAACGACCGCAACGACGCCCGTTCGGTGGCCGTGGCGGCCCTGCGGGCGCCCGGTTTGCGTTCGGTGGCACCGGCCGACCATGCCAAGATCTTGCGGCTGCTGGCCAAGCGCAACGTCGATATCGGCAAGCATCGCACCAGGGTGGTCTGCCGGCTGCACGCCGCCCTGAACGAGCTGTTCGCGGGCGGAATTCCAAGGAACTCAACGCTTCTGACGCACAGCGCCTGTTCGACGGGATCGTCCCGACAGCACCGGTAGAGCGGATCCGTCGTGAGCTCGCCCTTGAGCTGCTCGGCGGAGTCCGAGTCCTGGATGCCCAACTCAACGAGTCGCACCGTTGCATCCGCGACGCGGGTGACTATATCGATCACACCAGGACGCTTAACTCGAGGCGTGCCTCGTCGAGCTGGGCGGGGATCGCGCACGCTGCCGCTGTCGTCATCTCTAGAGTGACGCGGGCCGCCACGCGGGGAGTGCGCCCGAAAGATGCCTGGGACCCCCAGCGCGTTATTGACGCGACTGGGCAGGTCGCTGTGTCCGGTGGCCTAGATTGCGCCGGGGGGGCCTCGACCGGTTCAGGGCTGCCGATATGGCGGCCGCCGCCGAAACAGCCCGCACAGATGAGGGGTTGACGACGGAGGTGGCCCCCATTGCGGTGGAAGCATGGGTCATTGACGCCCGTCTGAGGACAGCGGATCCCGGCCAGGTCGCTCCGAGGGACCGCCCGTCGGGATGTGGCGCCCCGCGCCTGGTAACGGGCGCTGACGCAGCTCGGTGATTCTTGCGGTCAGCTGGGGCCCGACGCGGGACACATGGCCCCCGCTGAGCTCGCGTCCGCCAAGGATTCCTCCGGTGTCAAGGACGATCCATCCAGGGACCGCTGGACGGCGACCCGTGATGTCGAAGAGCTGCTCGCCGAGCGCGGCGTCGTCGTGGACCGCGTCAGCGTCTAGCGGTGGGTTCACTTCCATGTTCATCGACGCCGCCCGGCCC
>CAXMLU010000762.1:0-20904 GCA_964194255.1 uncultured bacterium | reverse complement strand
ACGCGACGCGTACGACCTGTCTTCGCTCGAGGCCGTCCTTCATCTGGCCGCTCCCTGCCCGGAGTGGCTCAAGGAAGCGTGGATCGGATGGCTCGGACCCGAACGGATCCACGAGCTTTACGCCGGAACGGAGGCCCAGGGCGTGACCTGGATCACCGGCACCGAATGGTTCGAGCACCGGGGCAGTGTCGGTCGGCCGGTGGCGTCCCAGATGCGCGTCCTCGACCCCGACGGCCAGGACCTACCGGCCGGAGAGGTGGGCGAGGTGTTCATGCGCCCGGACACCGGTCCCGGATCCACCTATCACTACGTGGGCGCAGAACCGCGGTCAGCCGGCGATGGCTGGGAGAGCCTCGGTGACATGGGTTGGCTCGACTCCGACGGGTATCTGTACCTCGCCGATCGTCGCACCGATCTGATCTTGTCCGGTGGGGCCAACATCTACCCGGCTGAAGTCGAGGCCGCCATCGATTCGCACCCCGAGGTGAGGTCTTGCGCGGTCATCGGCCTTCCCGATGATGATCTTGGTCAGCGGATCCATGCCATCGTGCAGGTGGAGCCCGGGTCGGGACTCACCGACGACCGGCTCCGCGCTCACCTGGCCGGACTGCTGGTCCGGTACAAGATTCCGCGGACATTCGAGTTTGTCGATCAGCCGCTTCGCGATGACGCCGGGAAGGTGCGCCGTTCCGGGCTGCGCCAGGCGCGCCTGTAACGTAGGCGGCATGACGGTCACCGTCGAACCGGATGTGCTGCTGTTCGAGTTGTTCGCAACGCCAGAGGGCAAGGCCGACCCCTACCCTCGATACCGGCTCCTGCTTGAGTACGCCCCCGTGCATCACAGTGCGGTGGACCTGTGGGTGGTCAGCCGGTACGACGACTGCCAGTTCGTGTTACGCGATCCGCGGTTCGGCAAGGAGCCGGATCAGATCGGCCGGCGCTCCGGCTTGCCGGACGCGGTGATCGCGCAGCAGCTTGCCCTTCGCCAAGGCCGCGAATCCATGTTGATGCTCAACCCTCCGGATCACACTCGGCTGCGCAAGCTGGTATCGAAGGCGTTCACGCCAAGGACGGTGGAGGCCCTTCGTCCGCACATCGTCCGTCTGACTGACGACATCCTGGACCGGATCGAGTCGGCCGGGAGCGAGCCTGTCGACGTGATGGCCGAACTGGCGTTTCCGCTCCCTGCGACGGTCATCGGCGAGATGCTCGGAGTTCCGGCCGCCGACCGTACGCAGTTCCAGAGTCTGGTGCGGGCCGGTACGGCCGCGCTGGAAGTGACCCTCACCGAGGAGATTCTCGCCGCCGCCAATGATGCGTTCGAGATCATGCGGAGCTACTTCCTCGAGCTGGTCGACGAACGGCGCTTGCGTCCCCAGGATGATCTGCTTTCGCAGCTGATCGCGGTGGAGGAGGCCGGCGACCAGCTGACGGTCGAGGAGCTCATCTCCACGGCCATCCTGTTGTTTGCGGCCGGATTCGAGACGACGACCAACCTCATTGGCAACGGACTGCGGGCTCTGCTCACCCACCCGGACCAGATGGCCCGCCTTCGATCGGATCCGGCGCTGATGTCTTCCGCGGTCGAGGAGCTTCTCCGTTTTGACAGTCCGGTGCAGATGGACGGCCGCGCCGCGTTTGACGACGTGGAGATCGACGGTCACCGCATCGCGACCGGGGAGACCGTCATCACCCTGCTGGGTGCTGCCAACCACGATCCTTCGCACTGGAACGCGCCCGAACGGCTTGATGTCGGGCGCGACGAGGGTCCCCCGATGAGCTTTGGTAGCGGCATCCACTACTGCCTCGGCGCCGCACTGGCGCGGGTCGAGGGACAGGTCGTGTTCGGTCGCATGCTGTCGCGCTTCCCCCGGATTGAAGCTGCCAGCGCGACGACTGACGGCTATCGCGACAGCCTCACGCTGCGGGGCCTTGTCGATCTGCCGGTCGTCTTCGGCCGGTAACGGCGAGAGGAAGCTCAGGCGGGGGGGTTGGTGGGCGCATGGATGTCGGTGCGCTCGGCCATACCGGCCGCCACCACCTCGTGGAGCACCGCGATCAGAGCCCGAACCGGCGCGGACGGCAGCCCGCGGCGGCGCTGGGCAATGCCGACTCGCCGGCACGGCAGGTCCCGGATGTCCACTCGGCTCCACTCGCCCCCAAGCCGGCTGGGGACGGCCGTCGCCGGAACAATGGCCGGCCCGTGACCGTCGAACGTCAGCGAGGCGATGAGGCGGACGCCGTCGAGTTCCGCCTTCGGCCTCAAGGTGACGCCGGCGGCCGTGGTGGCGTGATCGAGTTCCCCGCGAAGGGCGGTGCCGGGCGCCGGCATCAACAGCTCGAGGCCGTCGAGATCTCGAAGCTCCACTGATTCCCGGCCGCCCAGCCGGTGGTCGGCGGGGACGATAAGCACCAGGTCCTCGTCGAAGAGGGGCTGGACCGAGAACTCCGAGCCGGGCACCGGAAGGTTGACCACGGCCACGTCCAGGGTTCCGCTGGCGAGCTGAGGTTCGAGGGACGTCGACGTGGCGTCCACGATGACGAGGCGCACTTTGGGGTGACGCTCGGACAGCGACTCCAGCAGTCGTGGCACCAGCCAGCGGGCGGTCGTGCCGATCATGCCGAGCCGGACCTTGCCCACGACCTCGTGGCGCAGGGCGGCCACGTCGGCGACAAGCGCATCGAGCTCGCCGGTGATCCGACGGGCTCGTTGGACCACGGCTTCGCCCTCCTCGGTGAGCTGACCGCCGTTCCGATCGACCAGTTGGGCGCCGAGCTCCTTTTCCAGTCTGGCGATGTGGGTTGACACATTGGACTGCACGGTGTGCAAGGCGTCGGCGGCGGCCGAGAACGAGCCATGTTCGCCCACCGCCACCAGTGCGTTCAGTTGCCGTAGGTCCATCGCTGAAAATGATGCCATGTATCTACGACAACTGTTGGACAGATGTACACGCGTGTTGTTTACTAAGAAGCAGTACGCACAGGGTTCCCGGAATCCCCCCTCCGGGCCTGTTGCTCGCAAAGGGCCGGCACCCCCCCAGCCGGCCCTTCGCCGCGTCTGCGCTCGGGGATAGCGTTCGGACATGTCTGACACCCAGGCCGCCGCCTTCTTCGATCTCGATAGGACGCTGCTACGCGGCGCCAGCGGGCCGTTGATCAACGAGGCTCTGGTCGCGGCCGGTCTGGTCCCCGATCGTCAACTCCCCGGTCAAGGTCTGCTTTATCGGCTCTACGACCTGATTGGGGAGACCCTGCCGAGCATGGCCCTGGCGCGTGGGGCCGCGCTCCTGTCGCGGGGGTGGACGGCCAGCGCCGTCCGCGACGCGGCCGAGGTCGCCGCCGACCGCCTCGAGCGAGTGGTCGCCCCGTATGCCCGCCCGCTGCTCGATGAGCACCGCGCCGCCGGCCGGCCGGTGGTCCTGACCACCACCACACCGGACGATCTCATCCGGCCGTTCGCGGAACGGCTCAACTTCGACGACGTGGTCGCCACGCGCTACGCCCGGGCCGGCACCGATGAGGACGGCTGGACCTACACCGGGGGGCTCGAAGGCGAGTTCGTGTGGGCACGCGGCAAGCTGGCGGCCGTGCGACGATGGGCTGCCGTGCACGGGGTCGACGTGGCGGGCAGCTTCGCCTACTCCGACAGCATCTACGACGTTCCTCTGCTTTCGGCGGTCCGTCACCCCTTCGCCGTCAACCCGGACCCGCGGCTCGCCGCCTACGCGATGGTCTGGCGCTGGCCGGTGCTGCATCTCGACGTTCCTCCGGGCGTCCCCAAGCTGGGTGGCCTCGAGCCCTTCGACGTCGTGCGCCTCTTCACCCGGACGGAGTTCTTTCCGTACGCCCGCTTCGACATCTCGGGCGTCGAACACGTGCCCGATCACGGGCCGGCCATCATCGTGGCCAACCACCGCAGCTACTTCGATACCGCTGCCATCGGCGTGACCCTGGTCCAAGCCGGCCGGTCCCCCCGCTTCCTGGGGAAGAAGGAAGTGTTCGACGCGCCGGTGGTGGGCCAGCTGGCCCGGGCCCTGGGCGGGATCCGGGTCGACCGGGGGAGCGGATCTCGTGAGCCACTACGGGAGGCGGCCCGGTCGTTGGCGGCGGGGGACGTGGTCGTGCTGATGCCCCAGGGCACCATCCCGCGGGGCCAGGACTTCTTCGAGCCGGAGCTGAAGGGCCGGTCGGGCGCGGCCCGGCTGATGGCCATGACCCACGCGTCGGTCATTCCCATCGGGTTGTGGGGAACCGAATCGGTCTGGCCGCGGTCATCGCGCCTCCCCAACATCACCAACGTGACGTCACCGCCTCTCGTGACCGTGCGCGTCGGCCGTCCGGTCACGGGCCTGACGGGCGAGAACGCCGCCGCCGATACCGCCACCATCATGAAGGCCATCATGGCCCTGCTTCCCGATGAGGCCAGGACCCGGCGCGAGCACCCCCGAAGAGCTGGCCCGCACTCGCCCACGCTCGTAAGGCAGCCGGAGAAACCCGCGCCCTAGCCGGCCTGCTTGGCCCGAATCAGGTTGAGGGCGCCGCCCGCCTCGAACCAGGCGATGTGTTGCGCCGACATGGTGTGGCTGGAGGTGAAGGTTTCCGTCGTCCCGTCGCTGTGGCGGATCAGGCCGGGCACCGGCGACTCGGGGGCCAGGCGGGCCAGATCCAGGAACGACAGCAGATCGTCCTCCAGGATGCGGTCGTAGGTCGCCGGTTCGTCAAACGTCAGCGGCAAGATGCCCTGCTTCTTCAGGTTGGTCTCGTGGATCCGGGCGAAGCTGCGGGCGAGGATCACCTTGGCCCCCATGTACCGCGGCTCCATGGCCGCGTGCTCCCGTGAGCTGCCCTCCCCATAGTTCTCGTCGCCGATAGCGACCCACGACACGCTCGCCTCGCGGCAGTGCCGAGCGGCGTCAGGGTAGGGCTCGGTGCGATGGTGCACCGGGCAGGGGCCCGAGCCCACGTCGCCGGTGAACGCGTTGACGGCGCCAAGAAAAAGGTTCTGGCAGATGTGGTCGAGATGGCCGCGGTATTTCAGCCATGGCCCAGCGGCCGAGATGTGGTCGGTGGTGCACTTGCCCTTCGCCTTCATAAGGACGGGCAGGTCGACGAAGTCCTTGCCATCCCACGCCGGGAACGGCTCGAGCAACTGCAGTCTCTCGCTGTCCGGCCGTACAAAGACGGTCACGGTGCTGCCGTCGTCCGGCGGAGTGACGAAGCCCGCCTCGCCGCTCTCGAACCCCCCGCTGGGAAGCTCTTCACCGACGGGTGGCGTCAGCTTCACGCCATCGACGGTGTCGGTGAGCGGGTTGAAGTCCAGCGTCCCGGCGAGGGCGTAGGCGACCACCGTCTCCGGCGAGCCGATGAAACTCAGCGTGGCGGCGTTGCCGTCGTTGCGCTTCGGAAAGTTGCGGTTGTACGAGTTGAGGATCGAGTTGGTCTGGCCCTCCACGATGTCGTCGCGCTTCCACTGGCCGATACACGGCCCGCAGGCGTTGGCGAGCACGGTTGCTCCGATGGCCTCGAGGTCGGCGAGCAGCCCGTCGCGCTCGATGGTCGCCCGGACCCGCTCGCTGCCCGGGGTGACCAGGAGAGGCACGCGGGCCCGCAGCCCCTGGGCGCTGGCCTGGCGGGCGATCGACGCGGCCCGGGTGATGTCCTCGTACGAACTGTTTGTACAGGAGCCGACCAGGCAGCTGGACAGCTCGAGCGGCCATCCGTTCTCCTTGGCATCGGCACCCATCCGGGACACCGGCCGGGCCAGGTCGGGAGTATGGGGGCCGACGATGTGAGGCTCCAGGGTGGACAAGTCGATCTCGATCACCTGATCGAAGTACCGATCCGGATCGGCTTCGACTTCGTCATCGGCGCACAGGTCGGCCGCGACATCGTGGGCGCGGTCGGCGTACGCCTCGCGGCCGGTGGCCTTGAGGTAGATGGCCCCGTGGTCGTCGTACGGGAACAACGAGCACGTCGCGCCGATTTCCGCGCCCATGTTGCAGATGGTGGCCTTCCCGGTGGCGCTGATGGTGCGCGTCCCGGGCCCGAAATACTCGACGATGGCGCCGGTACCACCCTTTACCGTAAGGATCTCGGCCACCTTCAAGATGATGTCCTTGGGTGCCGTCCACCCATTGAGTTGTCCCGTCAGCTGCACGCCGATGATCTTCGGGTAGCGGACGCCGAACGTGCCGCCGACCATGACGTCGACCGCGTCCGCTCCGCCGACCCCGATGGCCACCATGCCCAGCCCTCCGGCGTTCGGCGTGTGCGAGTCGGTGCCGATGATCATCCCGCCGGGGAAGGCGTACTGCTCAAGCACGACCTGGTGGATGATGCCCGAGCCAGGCTTCCAGAACCCGATCCCGTATTTGGCGGACACGGAGCGGAGGAAGTCGTACACCTCGGAGTTCACCTGCTCGGCGGCGAGCAGGTCGGTGACCCCATCGGTGTGGGCCTGGATGAGGTGGTCGCAGTGCACCGTGGTGGGCACGGCCACCTGAGGGAGCCCGGCGGTCATGAACTGCAGGAGGGCCATCTGGGCGGTGGCGTCCTGCATGGCCACGCGGTCCGGGTAGAGCTCGGCGTAGGCCCGGCCCCGCTCCAGACTTTGCGCCTCCGGGTCCGCCAGGTGGTTGAGGAGAATCTTCTCGGTGAGGGTCAGGCCCCGGCCGAGCCGGCGGCGACCGATGGCGACCCGCTCGGCGAGCCGTCCGTAAACCGAGTCCAGAAGTTCGAGCGGGGTGCTGGCGGTGACGGCCATGGCGTTCCTCTTCCTGGTGATGTGCTACAAGTATAAGACAAGTGCGAGAGCTGCGCTACCTCACGATCGCCGACCAGCTGCGCCGGCAGGTGGCCACTGGCGAGCTCGCGGCCGGACGCCTGCTGCCCAGCGAATCGGAACTCTCCAAAGCCTATGACGCCAGCCGAGTTACGGTCAGGAAGGCCCTGGAGGGGCTGCGGACGGAGGGATTGGTCGACGCCCGGCAGGGATACGGCTGGTTCGTCGTCAGCGACCCGGTCCGCCAAACCCTGGGCCGGTTGGGGACGATCGAGGATCAGCTGGCCGCATCCGGCATCGTCGCCGAACGGCGGGTGCTCGACTTCGGATTCGTGGCCGCCCGGGGCAAGCCACGAACCGTGCTCGGATGCGAGACGGTCCTGCGGGTCCGGCGGCTCAATCTGGCCGACGGAGAGCCCTTTGCCCGGGTGACGGTGTGGGTGCCCGAAGACCTGGGGGCCGGGTTGTCCCGCAACGACGTGGAGGCAGCGACGTTCTACGAGCTGTTGCCGGTCAGGCTGGGGAGCGCGGTCCAAACCATCGGGGCTGCCGCGGCCGGCGAGACGGACGCCCGCCTGCTCGAGGTGCCCGTGGGCGCCCCCTTGTTGCGCTGCGAACGCATCACCTCGACCGTCGAGGGAAGATCGGTGATCCTGGCCGAGCACCTGTTTCCGGCGTTACGCACCGAATTCGTGGTGGAGCTGGCCGCCGCGGACGCCTCGATGGCGCCGTCCGGACTACGCCTGGTGGACTAGGGGGACGCATCGAATGTCGCCTCCGCGGCCACGCATCCCCTAGATTCTTGGGGCCTGGGTGCGCAGACGGTGACATGGGGGGACCAGATCTTCGAGCACGACAACGCCGGTCGAGGGACATCGGCCAGCACGCGGGTCGAGCCTGAGCTGCGTCCCTGGGACGACGGCCCCCCGGAGCTGATGGTCGCATCGGCCCGGGACCGGGCCACTGCGCTGTGGCCCGCGCTGGCCTTGGCGGGGGCGGCGGCGGTCGTCGTCGCTGGGCTCGTGTTCCGCTTCTGGACCCGGTCTGATCTGTGGCTGGACGAGGCGCTGACCGTCAACGTCGCCCGGCTGCCGCTGCACCGCCTTCCCGCCGCACTGCGCCACGATGGCGCGCCACCGCTGTACTACGTCCTGCTCCACTTCTGGACCGGGGTGTTCGGGACCTCGGACGCGGCCGTCAGGTCGCTCTCCGGGGTGTTCAGCGTGGCCGCCCTGCCGCTGATGTGGGTGGCCGGGACGCGGGCCGGCGGTCGCGAGCGGGGGCGGGTGACGGCCGTAGCGGCGGTGATTCTCCTGGCGTCGTCGCCATTCGCGGTCCGCTACGCCACCGAGACCCGCATGTACTCCCTGATCGTGCTGTTGGTGCTGATCGGGTACTTGGCCCTGACGGCCGCGGTGGACAGTGAGGGTTCGGCTCCGGTGGCGCTGGGCGGGGTGGCCCTCGTCACCGCGCTCCTTCTGTATACGCATTACTGGGCGTTGTATCTGATCGCCCTCGTCGGCGGCGTGCTCTTGGGGAAAGGGCGGCGCGCCCGCGGCTCGGTTCGACAGAAGTACCTCTCGTGCTTGGTGGCGATGGCCGCAGGGGGCGTGCTGTTCGTGCCCTGGCTCCCGTCCCTGGTGTTCCAGCTTCGGCACACCGGGACGCCGTGGGCCGAACCGGCCAGCTTCAGCGCCATGGTGAATGCGGTAAGCGAGTTTGCCGGCGGGCGCTCATCGACCGGCCGCGCCCTGGGGCTCACGTTCTTCGCCCTGGCCGGCTTCGGCCTGTTCGGGGCGCCGATCGACAGCCATCGCATCGAGATCGATCTTCGGACCCGGCCCTGGGCCCGAGGGGTCACCGCGGTCACGGCCGGCACCCTGATCGTGGCCATCACCGTGGGACTGGTGAGCCATAGCACCTTCGCCTCGCGGTACACGGCCGTGGTGTACGTGCCATTCATTCTCCTCGTGGCCCTGGGCACCAGCGTTCTGACCGACGCCCGTATCCGGGCGGCCATGCTGGCCGGGGCGGCGGCCGTGGGGCTGATCACCTGCACGTTGAACGTCCGCACCAACCGCACCGAAGCCGGCAAGGTGGCCGCCGCCATCACCGCCGCTATCAAGCCCGGCGACGTCGTGGCCTATTGCCCCGACCAGCTCGGCCCGGGCACCAGTCGGTTGTTGCCTGAGTCGGTGGACCAGGTCACCTATCCCCGGGCCGCCCGGCCCCAGTTCGTCGACTGGGTGGACTATGCCGATCACAACGCGGCAGGAGATCCGGTCGCGTTCGCGCGACTGCTCGACGCCCGGGCCGGACCCGGACACAGCGTCTGGATGGTTTGGTCCCCGCAATACCGCACGCTCGGCATCGCCTGCGAGCGGATCAACCAGCAACTGGTCAGCCTGCGACCTGCGGCTACCGAAGTCGTGCCCCTCGACGTCAACCGATATTTTGAGCATGCGGACCTCGTTCGTTACGCCCCGCGGTAGCGGTAGCGGCCGGCTCGTCCGGACGCTTCGCGACATCGCCCCCGACACGGCCGCGGCGCTGCCCGGCTGGCTGGCGGCGCGAGCCGTCGTCGTCGCCGCGCTCGAGCTGTCCCGCTTCCTGTCGACCCACCTCCAGGTCGTCGACCCGGCCATCCCGCAGCGGGCCCATCAGGGACTCCTGGCGTGGGACGCCAGCTGGTACAGGGACATCGCGGCCATGGGCTATACCGGCCTGCCGCGAGATGCGATGCGCTTCTTTCCGCTGTTGCCCTCCCTGACCCGGGTGGTGCGCGTCGCCTTCTCCGGCAACACCGGCCTTGCCCTGCTCGTCATCACCAACGTGGCCGCGCTTGTCCTCGGCGCGCTGCTCCACCGCCTGGTCGTGGTCGAGACCGGCGACCGCGACATGGCCCGCCGAGCGGCGTGGTTGGTGGCGCTGGCCCCCCCGGCGTTCGTCCTGGTGATGGGGTACTCGGAAAGCCTCTTCATGGCTCTGGGCGTCGGCGCCTTCCTGGCTCTGCGCACCCGCCACTGGGGATGGGCCGCCGCCCTTGGCCTGCTGGCCGCGCTGACCCGGCCGCTCGGCGTGTTCCTCGTGGCCCCCGCCGCCATCGAGGCGGCCCGCGGGTTCACCGCCCTGCCCTGGCGCAAGATGGCGGCCCGCCTCATCGCCGTGGTCGCCCCCCTGATCGGCACCGGAACCTTTCTTCTCTGGTCTGCTGTCGCCTACGGGGACGGCCTGCTTCCCATCCATGTTCAGCAACAGGTCCGTCTCCGGGGCCGTTTCATCGACCCTCTGCGGGCGGTGTTCCACGAAAGCCGCGGCATCACCCACGGCCAGCACGTGGGCAGTGGCCTGCACGTCCCCTGGGTCATCGGATTGAGCATCCTGGCCGTCATCTGTCTGCGCCGGTGGCCGCTTTCCTACGGTGTATTCGCGGTGCTAACCCTTTTGGCCGCGGCCAGCTCCGCCAACCTGGACTCCTTCGAGCGCTACGGGTTGTCCGCTTTCCCGCTCGTGCTGGTGGCCGCCTCGCTCACCGCCAGCGGACGCCTGGAGCGGCTCCTCCTGACCGTGACGGCGGCGGCCATGGGCGGCTACGCGGTCCTGGCCTTCCTCAACGCGTCCGTACCGTGACGCTACGCTCGGCGGACTGATGGCCTCCGTCCAAGAGCGGGCGGGCCTGGAGTCAGCGCCGGCCCAGAGCTCGCCTCGCTTCTCGTGCTTTGACGGACTGCGGGCCATGGCCGCCACCGCTGTCGTAGTCCACCACGTTGGCTTTCAGACCGGGGCCAGTTACCGGTATCACACCCTCGGCGCCTACCTGGCCCGCATGGACTCCGGGGTCTCGGTCTTCTTCCTCATCTCGGGCTTCCTGCTGTATCGCCCATACGTGCTCGCCAACCTGTCAAGCACGACGCTGCCGTCCACCGGTGACTTCTACCGCCGGCGGGTGCTGCGGATTTTCCCCGCCTACTGGGTGGCCCTGGCCGTCAGCGCGTTGTTCCTCGGACTGCACCTCTACGGCGTACGAGGCGGGCTGACCTTCGTCTCGCTTACCCAGATCTACACCACCCACCATCACCTCTACCGACTCGGCATCTCCCAGGCATGGTCGCTGGCGACCGAGATCAGCTTCTACCTGTTCCTGCCCGTCTACGCCTGGGTGATCCGCCGGCTGTCGGCGCGTGGGCCGGCCGCGGGCCGCTGGCGCGTCGAGCTGGCCGGGCTGGCCGTACTGGGGATAGGCGGCGCGACCTTCCGGGCGTATGTGGACCTGGGCACCCCGTCCTGGCATCTCATCGGCATCTACTGGCTGCCGGCGTACCTGGATCTCTTCGCCGTCGGCATGCTGCTGGCCCTGGCGCACGGGGCCGCCACGCGGTCGGGCGGGCTGCGGCGGGTCACGGACGGCATCGGGCGGCACCCGGCGCTGTGGTGGACGGCGGCGGCGGCCACGTTCTGGCTCGTGTCGGCCCATACCGGCCTGCCGCGTGGACTGGAGACGATCTCCGGTCGACGCGAGCTGGTGAAGCACGGTCTGTACGGGGTCATGGCCCTTTTCCTGCTGCTACCGGCCGTCTTTGGCACCGAGACCGCCGGCCGGGTGCGGGGCTGGCTGCGCTGGCCTCCGGTCGTGTACCTCGGGCTTGTCTCGTACGGGATCTACATATGGCACGAGGCCCTGCTCGGCCAGATCCGGGTGTGGACCGGCACGCGTCTGTTCCAGGGCAACTTCGCCGCCTACCTGCTCGGCACCTTCGCCTTCAGCGTGGCTGTGGCGTCGCTGAGCTGGTTCCTCCTCGAGCGTCCGTTGCTGCGCTGGGCTAGACGATCGTGACCGAGACCGTCCGCCCGGGGGTGTCCTCGCCGGTCGAGGCGCGCCCCCCCAGCACCCGGTTCCCGTGCTTCGAGGGACTGCGGGCGGTGGCGGCCATGGCCGTGCTCGTCCACCACGTGGCGTCCTTCAGCGGTGCGGACACCTCTACCCGGGCCGGCTATGTCTTCGCCCATCTCGACGTCGGGGTGTCGATCTTCTTCCTCCTGTCCGGCTTCCTGCTCTACCGGCCGCGTGTTCTGGCTCACTTGCGGGGACAGCCCGAACCACGTCTCGGTTCCTATCTGGCCCGCCGGGCGGTGCGCATCGTTCCGGCCTACTGGGTGGCCCTGGTCTTTTTCACCGTCGTGCTCGGGACCATCCGCATGCATGGCGCCGGTGACGTGCTCGCCTATTTCGGCTTCGCCCAGATCTACTCGCGTAGCCGGGCGTTGGGCGGGATCGCCCCTGCCTACAGCCTCGCCATCGAAGTCAGCTTCTACCTGTTCCTGCCGGTGTACGCCCTCGTGCTTGGGCGATGGAGGACCATCAGAGCGGAGGTGACCGGAGTCGTCGTCCTGTACCTGGTGGGGATCGGGACACACGCCGCTCTGCTCGCCACCCACGTGCACGCCACCCCGGCGACGCTCTGGCTGCCCGCCCAGATCGATCTCTTCGCGGTGGGGATGGGACTGGCCGTGGTATCGGCATGGTCGGCGACGACCGGATCGGTTCCAGCTGTTCTCGCGGCGGCCGGTCGCCACCCCGGTTGGTGCTGGGCGGCGTCGGCCACCGCCTTCCTGCTGGCGGCCACCGCCCTCGGTCTGCCGCGCACCTTCGGCGACCTGCCCAAGACCGGAGAGATGGGACGCCAGGTCCTGTACGCCGCCACTGCCCTGTTCCTCCTCCTGCCGGCGGTCTTCGGGTCGCAGGACGAAGGCCGCATCCGCGGCGCGCTGCGCAGCCGTCCGGCCCGGGCGGTCGGCGTCGTGTCCTACGGGGTGTTCCTTTGGCACTTCGACTGGCTGGCGCAGCTCCAACGCTGGGGGACGATCTCGTGGCTCGGGAGCGTGCGCTTCGTCGCCCTCCTCGGCCTGGCCACCGGTCTGGCCCTGCTGAGCGCGACAGCCAGTTGGTTCGCGGTTGAGCGTCCCCTCCTGCGCCGGGGGCGCGGCACGGCATGACCCTCACCGCGGTCCGGGAGGACGCTCCTCCGGCACAGGAACGTCCCGATCAGGCCGAACGTCGGTGGCGCCAGGGCTTGGTCGCCATCGCCCTGGTGGGCTTGGCCGTGCGGGTGGCGTTCGTGGCCTACACCCGCCATCTGATCCCGTGGGGGGACGCCTACTACTACCACTACCAGGCCAACCTGGTGGCCACCGGCCACGGCTTCATCGAGCCGTATACGTGGAACTTCTACCACCAGGCGGTGGCGACGGCGTACCACCCGCCCGCTTGGATTCTGTACCTCTCCGCCTTCTCGCTCGTCGGCCTGAAGAGTTGGACCGCGCACCGGCTGGCCGGGTGCCTGCTGGGCGCGGTCAGCGTGGCCGTGATCGGACTGCTCGGCCGGGAAATCGCCGGACCGGCGCATGGGCGTCGGGTCGGCCTCATCGCGGCGGGGCTCGCCGCTCTGTACCCGTACCTGTTCATGAACGACGGCGTCAGCATGTCCGAGTCGATGGTGATCCTCGTCTGCACCGCCGCCGCCCTTCTCGCTTATCGGGTCTTGCGTCAACCCACCCTGGGGAAAGCGGCCGGCCTCGGCCTGGCGTGTGGTCTGGCCACCATGACCCGCTCCGAGCAGATCCTGCTTTTCGCTATCCTCGCCCTTCCCGCCATCGCATTGGCCCGGTCCGTTGACCTGCGGCGCCGGGTCCGCCTGGCGGCGGTGTGCCTCGCGGTCGGGGCGGTGCCGATCGTTCCATGGGTGGCGCGCAACGCCGTGACCTTCCACCACCCGGTGCTGCTCTCCACCAACCTGGATCCCACCCTCCAGGTCTCGAACTGCCCGTCCACCTTCGACCGTCACGGTCCTTTCTACGGCTTCTGGGATTTCCAGTGCCTGAAGGGCAACCCGAGCGGGGACGAGTCCGATCAGGGCATCTACTGGCGCCATCAGGCCGTCCACTTCATCCGCACCCACAAGCGACAGGTGCCGGGGGTGGTGGCGGCCCGGTTCGGCCGGTTCTGGAACCTGTACCGGCCTAACCAAACGACCGTCCTCGATCGTTCCCTGGACGGGCGCCCAAGATGGCTGTCACTGAGCGGCCTCGGCATCTTCTACATCCTCGTCCTGGCCAGTGTGGCGGGAGCCCGGGCCGTGCACCGACGAGGCACCGCCCTGTTCCCCCTCGTCGCCGCGCCGGTAACGGTGACCCTGGCGACCGTCCTTACCTTCGCCAACACCCGCTACCGCGCGCCGGCCGAGGTATCGCTCATCGTGCTCGCGGCCGTGGCCTGTTCCGCGTTCTTCGAACGCGGCGGGCGAGTGCTCGACCTGGGCAAGCCGCCGCCTCCTCCGACCGGACAGCGTGTCTTCCCGCTCTTCGACGGCTACCGCGCCCTGGCCGCGATGGCGGTGCTCGCCGTGCACGTCGGCTTCGTTTCTGGCTTCACGTTGCGCCATCGCGGCGTGGGTTCCTATGTGGCCCGGTTGGACAGCGGCGTGGCGCTCTTCTTCCTGATCTCCGGGTTCCTGCTGTACCGGCCGTTCGTGATAGCCCACTTCACCGGGCGGCCGGCCCCCGCCGTGTGGCCGTATCTGAAACGAAGGGCGCTGCGGATCCTGCCCGCGTACTGGGTCGCACTCACGATCGTGGTGTACGTCCTACACCTGGCCACCATTCACGGGCGGCGGGCGTTCGTGGCGTACTACGGACTCCTGCAGATCTACAGCCCGAAGTACCTCGAGGGCGGGATCTCCCAGGCGTGGAGCCTGTGCACGGAGATCAGCTTCTATCTGTTCCTCCCTCTGTACGCCTGGGGCCTGCGCGGCGTGGCCCGGCGGCTGCGCCGCTCGGCTCTGGCCGTCGAGCTGGCGGGATTGGCAGTCCTTTTCGGCGGGGCCATGGTGTGGCGGTGGTGGGTGGTTGCCTTCAGCCATCACGCCACCGTCGTCGTGGCCAGCCTGGACTGGCTCCCCGCCAACGCCGACCTGTTCGCCATGGGCATGCTGCTGGCCGTGCTGAGCGCGCGGTCCGAACTCGGCGTCCTGCCCGTGCGTCTGGCCACGGCCGCCGGCCGGCGGCCCTGGGTGTGGTGGTCGGCGGCGGCAGTCGCGTTCTGGCTGGTGTCCACCCAGTCCGGCTTGCACCGGGACTTCGGTGCCATCTCCACCGGCGCCTGGCTTGGCCGTCAGGAGCTGTACGGCCTGACCGCCTTCTTCCTCCTCGTGCCTGGCGTGTTCGGCGCCGCCGATGCCGGTCTTGGCCGGCGCTTTTTCGCCCTTCGCCCGGTGCAATTCCTGGGGCTCATCTCCTACGGCATCTACTTATGGCATGAGGCCGCTATCGACGAGTTCCGACGATGGACCGACACCGCCATCTTCGGCGGCCGCGCCGGGTCCATGTTGCTCGTCGTGGTGGTCATCTCGATCGGCGTGTCCGTCGCCAGCTATGTGGTCGTCGAGCGGCCGGCGTTGCGGCTGAAGGACCGCCGCTTCCCAACCCGACGACCCCGGGTGGCGGGCGAGGTGGTCCCGCCTTGAGGTTGCTGTCGGCCCATGTCCGGCGAGCCTCGCTGCTGGCCGTCGCCGGCGGGGTCGCCAACGCCGCCAACGTCATTGTGACCGTCGTGATCGCCCGCCTTCTCACCCCCCGCGCCTACGGCGCCCTAGCCGTGCTGGTGGGCCTGTTCTTCGTGCTGTCCATGCCGGGCTCGGCCCTCGTCGTGGCCGTCGTGCGCCGGGTGACGGCATGGGAACACCACGGCCACGGCGCCCAGGCCGGGGCGTGGGCGGCCGGAGTCCGCCGCCGCCTGCTCGTCGGATTGGTTGGACTCGCCATCACGGGAGCCGCCGTGCGAGGACCGCTCAGCCGGGTGCTCGGCTTGCCCAACCCCCAGGGTGTGGGCGAGGTCATGCTGGCCGGCGGAGGCTGGCTCCTCCTGTGCGTCGACCGTGGGCTGCTGCAGGCTCGCCAGGCCTACCCCGCCCTGGCCCGCAACCTGATCGTGGAGGGCGCGGCTCGCACCGTGCTGACGGTAGGCCTCATCGCCGCCGGCCTCGGGGTGGACGGGGCGGCCCTCGGTCTGGTGGCGGCGATGGTGGTCTCGGAGATTGACGCCCGGCGGTCGGCCCTGCGGCTCTACCCCAACGTGATCGCGCCGCGGCTGGATCCCGCGACTGACCGGCCGCCGGGGCTGGCGATCGACGCCACGACCGCGCTCGGCGCCCTCGGACTCCTTGCCGCGCTCCAGAGCGTGGACATCGTCATACTCGGCCGGCAGGCACCGCATCACTCCGGCGCGTACGCCGCCATCTCGGTGACGAGCAAAGCCCTGGTGTATGCCGCACTTGTACTGTCGGCCTATCTCCTGCCCGAGGCGGCGTTGCGGCGTCACGCCGGCGAGAGAGCCCGTCACCAGCTCGGCATCGCCCTCGGAATCGTGGCCATCCCCGCCGCTGGCCTCTTGGCCGTCAGCCTGGTGGCCGCCCACACCCTGATCCGGCTCGTCTTCGGTCCCGACCTGGTCAGCGCCGCCCCGGCCCTGGCCACCCTGGCCGGGGCCATGACCTGCCTAGCCGCCACCGCGCTGTTCACCCACTACCTGCTGGCCATGGGCAGCCGATGGGTTGTCGCCCTGCTGGCGGTGGGGCTGATCGTGGCTGTGCCCGCCTTGACATGGGCGCGGGGCGATCCCGTGGATACGGCGAGGGCGGACCTGGCCTGTCAGGCCGCCCTTGCCGCGTGCGCCGGTCTGCTGGCCTGGCGGGTCCCATTACGCACGTCGGTACCCGGGCCCCTGGCGGCGGACGCGTTAGGTTGAACTCGCTTCCGCGCCCGCCAGGGGGGGTTGAGTGACGCAGCTGGAACCACGGACGAGCGCGCAGCTCAGCGCGATTGCGGCCGCGGCCGGACTTGAACGGGTCCACATCCTGGCGTGGCGGGATCTCGACGACCCGGAGGCGGGAGGCTCCGAAGTCCACGCCGCCGCCATCGCCGAGCGTTGGGCGGCGGCCGGCATCGACGTGGCGATGCGATCATCGAGGGCGGCCGGCCACCCGATGTTCGCCACGCGCGACGGCTATCGGGTGGTACGGAAGGCCAACCGCTACGTGGTCTTTCCGCGGACGGCTGTCTCCGGCCTTCTCGGTCGCAACGGGCGGCCCGACGGCCTGGTCGAGGTCTGGAACGGCATGCCGTTCTTCTCGCCGGTCTGGGCCCGGTGCGCGCGCGTCGTCTTCCTGCATCATGTCCATGCCGAGATGTGGCGCATGGTCCTCCACCCGGCCGCCCTCGGCCGGCTCGGCGAGCGCTTCGAATATCACGTCGCCCCTCGCTTCTACCGCACGGCCCCCATCATCACGCTCTCCGAGTCTTCGAAAGCGGAGATCGTCGACCTCCTTCGCCTTCCCGCGGACAACATCACGGTGGTCCCGCCGGGCGTCGATCCGCGGTTCGCTCCCGGCGGGGAGCGCTCGCCCCATCCGCTGGTGGTGGCGGTCGGGCGCCTCGTTCCCGTGAAGCGCTTCGATCGGCTGATCAGCGCGCTGGTCGCCGTCCGCCAACGACATCCAACCCTCGAGGCCGTCATCGCCGGGGAGGGCTACGACCGGCCCGCCCTGGAGGCGCAGGTGGGCGCCGCCGGTGCCGAGTCGTGGCTGCGACTCCCCGGCCGGGTGAGCGACGAGGAGCTGATCGGTCTCTACCGCCGGGCGTGGGTGCTGAGCAGTGCCTCCGTCCGCGAGGGGTGGGGGATGACGGTCACCGAAGCCGCCGCCTGCGGCACCCCGGCGGTGGTCACCGACATCGCCGGACACCGCGATGCCGTCATCGCCGGCGTGAGCGGGCTCCTGGTGTCCAGCCTCGACGAACTCGCCGCGCAGCTCGATATGGTCATTGCTGACACCGGCCTGCGTACCAAGCTGGCAGCCGGCGCCATCCAGCAAGCCGGCCGATTCACCTGGGATCGCACCGCCCGCTCGACGCTCGACATCCTGGCCGAAGAGGCCACCCGACGCCGGCGCCTTCAGGCTCGTTGACGCAACCAGTCGAGTCTGACCCCCGCTCGCGGTTAGATCGTTGGATCCCGGCTGTCCTGGCCGCCGTGGTGTACCCGCCTCTTCTCCTGACCCATCGCGGCATGGTCGGGGCCGACACCAAGTCCTACCTGTATCTGGACCCGTCGCGACTCCTCGGTCGCGCCCCCTCCCTGTGGGATCCCAATGTGGGGATGGGCACGGTGACGCATCAGAACATCGGCTACCTCCTGCCGATGGGCCCGTACTACTGGCTCTGCCACGCCGGTGGCCTCCCCATGTGGGTCAGTCAGCGGCTCTGGACCGCCTCACTGCTCTTCCTGGCCGGCCTCGGCGTGGTGTATCTCCTGCGCACCCTCGGCTGGTCCGGCCGGGCCGTCCTGGTGGCGGCCTTGGCCTATGCCCTGACGCCTTACGTGTTGGAGTACGAGGCGCGTATCTCCGCCATCCTCATGCCCTGGTCGGCGATGCCGTGGATGGTCGCCCTCGTCGCCCGGGGCCTGCGCCGCGGCGGCTGGCGCCATCCGGCCGCCTTCGCGCTCGTCGTGGCAGTGTGCGGCGGGGTCAATGCCACCAGCCTGATCTACGCCGGCGTGGCGCCGTTGCTGTGGATCCCCATGGCGATCTGGATCACCGGCGAGGCCAGCGTGGGGCGGGCGGTCGGCACCGTCCTCCGGGTTGGGGCTCTGACCGTGCTCACGTCGCTGTGGTGGATGGCCGGGCTGGTGACCCAGGCAGGCTACGGCCTCGACGTGCTGCGCTACACCGAGACCGTCCAGGTGGTCGCGGCCACTTCCCTTCCCATCGAGGTGCTCCGCAGCCTCGGCAACTGGTACTTCTACGGCCGAGACGCCATCGCCGCCTGGATCCAACCGGCGGTCGGCTACACCCGCCAGATCGGGTTGTTGACGGTGAGCTACCTCCTGCCGTGGCTGGCCGTGGTCGGGGCCGCAGCCCTGCGCTGGCGGCACAAGCTGTACTTCGTTGCTCTCGTCGTTGTCGGCGTGGTGCTCGGGGTCGGCGTGTATCCCTACAACCATCCGTCACCGGTGGGAGCTGTCTTCAAGGCGTTTGCCACCGGCTCGTCGGCGGGCCTGGCGCTGCGCAGCGTCGGCCGGGCGGCGCCCCTCGTTGCTCTCGGCGTCGCTGTTCTCCTCGGAGCAGGCATCGACGCCCTCTCGTCGCGCCTTAGCGCGTCGCGTCTCAGCCTGGTCACCGCCCTGGTCGGGCTCCTCGTGCTGGTCAACATGGCGCCGCTGTTCACTGGCCAGTTTGTGGACAACAACCTGCAGCGACCGGAGCAGCTGCCTTCATGGTGGGTGCAGGCCGCTGCCGCCGTCAACCAGGCCCGGGGGAGCACCCGGGTCCTCGAACTGCCCGGCGCCGACTTCTCCCACTACCGCTGGGGCACGACGCTCGATCCGGTGACGCCGGGCATCATGGACCGCCCGTTCGTGAGCCGCGAGCTCATCCCCTACGGCTCGGCGCCGTCGGCCGATCTGCTGCGGGCCCTGGATCGGCGCATGCAGGAGGGCACCTTCGAGCCGGCCTCGCTCGGACCCCTGGCCAGGCTCATGAGCGTCGGCGATGTGGTGCTGCGATCCGACCTGCAGTACGAGCGCTTTCTGACCCCACGCCCTCGCCCGACGTGGCAGCAGTTCTCGCCTCCGCCGCCCGGCCTGAGCAACCCCACCACCTTCGGGCCGCCGGTCACGAGGGCCACCCTGGTTCCCCTCGTGGACGAGGCCAACCTGGCCACGCCTTCGACCGCGGCCGACCCGCCGCCCGTCGCCGTGTTCGGCGTCCCCGGCGCCCTCCCCATCGTGCGGACCGAAACCACCGCCGCACCCGTCGTGCTGGCCGGTGACGGTGAGGGCGTGGTGGACGCCGCCGCTGGAGGCGTTCTTGGCGGCTCGGGCACCGGGCCCGTGCTGTACGCCGCCGACCTCGGGTCCTCGGCCCGGCAACAAGCTCTGGCCGACGGCGCCGAGCTCGTCCTGACCGACACGAACCGGCGTCGCGCGCAGCGCTGGGGCACGATCCAGGACGTCAACGGCTACACCGAGCAAGCCGGCGAGCAGCCCCTCGTCACCGATCTCACCGACAACCGCCTACCCCTTTTCCCGGGTGCGACCGACGCCGCCTTCACCGTCGCTCAGCAGCGCGGCGTGGTCGCCGTGCGGGCCACCCACTACGGGAACCCGGTCTCGTATGAGCCGTGGTATCGACCGGCGTTGGCCCTCGACGGCGACCCGACCACGGCGTGGGAGGTTGGCGCCTTCTCCGACCCGGTCGGCGAGCGGTTGCAGATCGATGTGACCGGACCGGTCACGAGCGACCACGTCACCATCGTGCAGCCGCTCGTCGGGGCGCGCGAGCGCTGGATCACCCGTGCCACCCTCACCTTCGACGGGGGCGCAGCCGTAGCGGTAAATCTGGGCGACGCCTCCCGAATGGCGACGGGCCAGACCGTCACTTTCCCGAGCCGCACCTTCCACCGCCTCGACATCACCGTCGACGCCATCAACTTCGGTCGCCGGGCCGACTTCTCGGGTGGGAGCGGGGTGGGCTTCTCGGAGGTGCAGATACCAGGCGTGCACGTGGACGAATACGTGCGCCTGCCCACCGACCTGCTGGCCAACGCCGGCACCGCATCCGCCGACCACCGCCTGGTCGTGGTGCTGACCCGGAAGCGCAGCGACCCGCTGTCGTCGTTCAAGTCGGACGAGGAGTTGGCTCTCAAGCGCACGTTCACGCTGCCCACGGCGCGCTCATTCGACATCGACGGCCCGGCTCGGCTGTCGGCGACGGCCACCGACGATGCCCTCGATGCCCTGGTCCGGGGAGCGCCGGCCACGGGCGGGGGAATGGTTGTCCGGGCGTCGTCATCCATGGCCGGATCGCTGACGGCTCGGCCCGTGTACGCGCTCGACGGACAGGCCGCGACGGCTTGGACACCCGATCTTCGCCAGCCGGTCGTCGGGCAGTGGATCGAGGCGGCCCTGCCCTCGCCGGTGACCCTCGACCACCTCGACCTGACGCTCATCGCGGATGGCCGGCACTCCGTGCCCACCCGGATCGGCGTGACCATCGACGGGCACACCCAAGAGG
>CAXMLU010000761.1:0-2967 GCA_964194255.1 uncultured bacterium | reverse complement strand
GTGCGACAGACCGTCATCGCCGGCGATGACCAGACCGAGGCTGCGGCCGGCCGGCGTCTGCAACATCGGATCGGGAAAGTTCTGCCTGACGCGAGACGTGACATCGGCCAGCAGCTCGGGGTCCCAGACTCCGCCGGGATTGTGCAGCAGCGCTTGGTAGTAAAGGGCGAGGTCGGCCGCGGTGGTCACACCACCGCCACCGGGAACACCGACGGCGCGGACGTCCGGTTCGTTGAAGCCCAGCAACACCTCGTCGGTGACCTCCGTGACGGGCAGTTCTCGGATGCCGAGGGCCGCCTCGAGCTCGTCGGGTGTCATCACCTCGCCGCACAGTTTCAGCCGGGCGATGTCACCCTGCTGGTCGGGAGGGACGCCGACCTGGAGGCGGGGGATACCGAGCGGACCGGTGATGCGATCCGCGATGAAGTGGCGGTAATCGGAGCCAGTCAGCCGATCGATGAGTTCAGCCAGCACCCAGTGGGCGGATGTCGGGTGATACTCGTAGGCCGTGCCGGGCTCCCAGTTCAGCCGCCACTCGCCGAAGCGCCGCAGGCGCCCCTCTCTCGTTGACCACTCGGGTGGGCCGAGCGGAGCGCTGGGAAATCCCGAGGTGTGGAGCATGACCTGCTCGACCGTCACGGCGTCTTTGCCGTTCGTGGCGAACTCAGGGATGTACTCGTGTACCCGCTTGGAGACGTCGAGCTTGCCCTCCTGGATGAGCGTCCAGACGGCGCCGACGACCACCGCCTTCGTGCAGGAGAACATCACGTAGCGGGTGTCGGTCGTGGCGTCGCCGAAGGCCTCGTGCACTACCACCTTGCCGTCCTGAGCCAGAGCTAGCTGGCACGAAGGAAGCAGACCCTGGTCGATCTCCCGCTGAGCCCGCTTCAACAGGGCGTTTACGCTGTCGTCGTTGATCACATCGCTCTCCTCTGTCAAGCCGCTCCCTTGTGGTTTGGTGCGTCCACTTGGCTGTGATTCACGTTGATTTCGCGAATGTCATAGCCACGCCAGCGCAGCAAACGGGTGCCGACCTTCAGCCTAGGCGTGGCATGCGACGTGCACGACGCCTGCCGGTCCATCAGACTTGACTCCGGCGGGATTGGAACAGTCGAGGCGCGATTGTCGGCGCAAACGGAGGCGAGTATGACCGAGATAGCAGAGCGGTACGCACGATTGGCGGACGCGTTCTCGGCCAAGGTGAAGGCGGTGCCCGATGACCGATGGGCGAGTCCGTCGCCTTGTCAGGGGTGGGCGGCCCGCGACGTGGTTCGCCATGTTGTCGAAACCCAGGGAATGTTCCTCGGGTTCGTGGGACGTGAGATGGGCGACATCCCATCGGTCGATGACGATCCACTCGGGGCGTGGACCTCGGCCCGCTCCGTCGTCGAGGCTGACCTCGGGGATCCCGAGCGGGCGGCGGCCGAATTCGACGGGTTCACGGGGCGGAGCACGTTCGAATCGGCCGTCGACGGATTCTTGTGCTTCGACCTCGTTGTCCATGGTTGGGACCTGGCCCGAGCTGCAGGGCTCAATGACCGCATGGACCCGGAGGAGGTGGTTCGGGTACGACAGCGAGCGGAGTCTTTTGGTCCGGCCATGCGAAGCCCTCAGGCCTTCGGGCCAGAGGTCGAGCCGCCCGCTGGCGCCGACGAGCAGGACAAGCTCCTCGCTTTCCTCGGCCGCCACCCGTATCCCGACCCTGGATCGGCGGCGTCAAGCCAACTTCATTGACCACGACGCGACCCACCAGATCCTTCGCTTCATCGAGGACACCGGGCGATTCGGCAGGGTCGGCGGCACGTCGTTCGACGCAACCGCTTCGGCGTTGCTCGAACGAGCCTTCAACCCGCCCGGCGACACTCCGCATTGCATCTGAACCCCGCCACCGGCCAGCCAGGCTAGAGACGGCGGGCGTCCGGCTCGATTGCGTCCTACGTCTCACGTCGAGGCCGAGGCGGACGATCACAATCGGATCGACGCGCCGGTCACCCACCACCTCGGCGGCGGCCGCGGGATCAACGACGGACAGGCCGGTGAACGGGCCGCTCACTCCCGGTTGGGACGATCCACGCATCCGCTCCGATGCTGGCGACGGTCCGGCCCGCCTCGGCCCGGAAGCCGGCGGACATCCCGGTCAGGATGAGGGTGAGGGCGAAAACCAACGCGGCTCCGACCAGGGCGATGCCGAACTGGCGCCAGCGGTATAGGAGGTCGCGGATTGTGATCGTCCACATGCTGGCAGCCCCTCCCTTCCACTGAACTGGCCGTAATTGCTCACGAGGCGCCGACACTTCCCGGGTGGTCAACCTGCCATGCCCTCCCAGGATGACCACTACCCCGGTCAGGTCAAGACGATATGGGCGTCCGGGGCGCAACGCATCGGTAGTTGCTACGGACGTTCCGGCGAGGCCACTGGCCACGTCCAGTGGCGCTGCCCTGGATGAGCCTACAGACCTCGATTGACACTGATCCTCGGCGCCACGAGAATCGTTGGATTCCCATGCTGGTGCGGCGGAAAGAGGCGGAAATTCTTCCAACCACAAGTGATGACGTCGAACTGATGGACGTCAGCAAACGCTTCGGCTCGGTGGCCGCCGTGGATCACGTCACCCTGTCAATCCGGTCGGGGGAGTTCTTCTCCTTCCTCGGCCCATCCGGCTCGGGCAAGACAACCTGCCTTCGCATGATTGCTGGATTCGAGCGCCCGTCAGAGGGCCGGATCCTGCTCCAGGGCCGCGATGTCGCCGACTCGCCCCCCTACGATCGGGACGTCAACACGGTCTTCCAGGACTATGCCCTTTTCCCCCACCTCGACGTCGCCGGCAACGTCGAGTACGGACTGAAGGTCAAGGGTGTCGGCAAAGCCGAGCGGCGCCAGCGTGGCGCGGACGCGCTGGCCATGGTCCGCCTGGAGGGATTCGACCGGCGCGCCATCACCCAGCTCTCGGGCGGCCAGCGGCAGCG
>CAXMLU010000760.1:0-3229 GCA_964194255.1 uncultured bacterium | reverse complement strand
GTGTACATCTGCGACGAGTGCGTCGAGCTGTGCGTGTCGATCATCGAGAACGAGGGACCAGGGTCCGATACGTAGTACACGGCACTGCGCTAGACCCGGAGCCATGCGGATAGGAGTCGTCTTTCCACAGACCGAGATTGGCGCCGACGCCGGCGGGGTACGCACGTATGCCTAGACGGTCGAGGCGCTGGGGTTCACCCATCTCTTGGTCTATGACCACGTGCTGGGCGCCGATCCCGCCATTCATGAAGGATGGAAGGGCCCATATGACGTGGACACCACGTTCCACGAGCCCTTCGTCCTCTTCGGCTATCTGGCCGCGGCCAGTTCGCTCGAGCTGGTCACCGGGATCATCATCCTGCCGCAGCGCCAGACCGCGCTGGTGGCCAAGCAGGCAGCCGAAGTGGACCTGCTCACCGGCGGCCGATTCCGCCTGGGCGTCGGCCTTGGATGGAACGCTGTCGAATACGAGGCGCTTGGCAAGGAATTCTCCGATCGAGGGCGGCGCATGGAGGAGCAGATCGTGCTTCTCCGCCGGCTGTGGACCGAGTCCACCGTCACCTTCGAGGGCGTCTACGAGCGAGTCACCGGCGCCGGTATCGCGCCACTGCCCGTGCAGCGACCGATCCCGGTGTGGATTGGCGCGCAGTCGGTTCCGGCCTACCGCCGCGCCGGCCGACTCGCCGACGGCTGGTTCCCGCAGGTGCCGCCCGGTCCAAGACTCGACGAGGCCAAGGCCGTCGTCCAACAGGCGGCCGAGGAAGCGGGACGGGACATCGACGGGCTGGGCATGGAGGGCCGGGTGAGCTGGGGCGAAGGCGGCGTCGACAAGGTGGTCGAACACGTCGGGCGGTGGCGGAATGCCGGCGCCACGCACGTGTCGATCAACACGATGCGGGCCGGCCTGGCGTCCGTCGACGACCACCTTCGGGCCCTCACGGCGACGGCCGAGGCGCTGAAGCTGGCTTGAATCCCGACTTGACGAGTCGGGATTCGGCTCCTACCCTCGGAACGTGGAAACGCTTAGAGCGCCCGGATGGGCCCAGCGCCTGTTCTCGTTCCCGGATCCGGTCAACGAGGTGTCGGCCCGACTGGTGGCGGGCGGGGTTCTGCTCCTGGCGTTGACCACGATCATCTTCGACCTTTCCTGGCTGACGGTGCCGCTCGCCTATGGCTTCGTCGCCCGGGTCCTGACCGGACCGACCCTCAGCCCTCTGGGCCAGGTCGTCACCCGGATCATCACTCCGAGGCTCGGGCTCGAGACCAGGCTCGTTCCTGGCCCGCCCAAGCGCTTTGCGCAGGGCATGGGCGTCGTCTTCTCCGTGACGGCGGCCGTACTCGCCCTCGGTTTCGGCCAGCGCGGCGCCGCCTACGTGGTGCTCGGGATGCTCGCCATAGCGGCCACGCTCGAGTCCGTGTTTGCCTACTGCCTCGGCTGCAAAGTGTTCGGGCTGCTCATGCGCGCCGGCGTGATTCCGGAACGCGTGTGTGAGCAGTGCAACTCATTCTGGGCCGCTTCGTCGGCAACCTGATCTGACCCGACCGCTATCCGGGTGGGGGCGGAGTCGGATAGCTCCAGTCGGGTTGCTTCAAGTAGTAGCGCTCGTCATAGACGACGCGGCCTCCGCCCAGGTCGTCGATCTTGGCCAACTGCAGCGGGCGCGGTCGCGGGCATCGACGGCCCTCGATGTGCTGGGCGAACTCGTCGGGAAAGGCGCGGAGGATGCTGGCCACCATTTGGCGTTCCTCGACGGCCAGAAAGCAACGGTTGCCGTCCGTGACCTTCTCCAGCCAGTACCCGATGGCCTCGATGTCGCGGTCCTCACCGACGCCTGCCTCGATGCGCTCGAGGCGGGTAGTGATCTCCCCCGATCCGAGCTTGCACGGTTGGCACTGGCCGCAGGATTCGACGAAGAGAAAGCGGGAGAACATCCGGGCGACCTCGACCATGCAGGCGGTGTCGTCAAAGACGATGAGCCCACCCGTGCCCATCGCGCTCCCAGCCGCGGCGACGTCCTCATAGGACATCGGTGTATCGAGACGGTCGGCGGTGATAACCGGGTTGGCCACGCCGGAGAGAACGGCCTTGATCGTCCGTCCTTCTCCAACCCCGCTGCCCACGACGTCGATGACGGTCCGGAGCCGGGTGCCGAGCTCGACCTCTCCGACGTCGGGCGCGACCACGTCGCCGACCACGGTGGACACGAGCGTCCCGGGCGATTCGGCGGTTCCCATCGATCGGAACCACTCCGGCCCCTTGGTGAGAATGTGGGGGACGTTCGACAGCGTCTCGACGTTGTTCACCAATGTCGGGTTGGAATGGTGCAGACCCACATGCCCGGGCTCCAAAGGAGTCGCCTGCCAACCCATCTGGGGGGCGGTGGCGAACAGGCCGTGCTCATACGGCGGCAGGAGGCGCGGTAGTGGGGCGTTGCCCTCGATGACCTCGAGCAGCGCCTTCTCCTCGCCGTAGAGATACTCATCCGGACCCTCGACAATGGTGACCGGACAGTCGCGGCAGATTCCGGCCGCCTGCATCTCCTCGACTGCCCGCGTCACCCGATCGATCTCCGGTCGGAACCGGGCTTTGAGGGCGATGAATGCCTCCCGAGCCCCGACGGCGAGGGCGGCGATCATCACGCCCTCAACCAACTGGTAGGGGTTCGCCCGGATCAGCGCCCGGTCCTTGAACGTGCCGGGCTCGCCCTCTGCGCCGTTGCAGACCAGGTAGCGGTGCGTGCCCGTGCTGCTCGCGATCGTCTGCCACTTCCGGCCGGTGGGAAAGCCGCCCCCGCCCCGGCCTCGCAGTCCGGAGGCCCGGACCACCTCGATGGTCTTGTCCCGTCCGAGCTTCTGGGCCTGGGCCAGGCCGAGGCCGCCGATATCGGTGGCCAGATAGGCGTCCAGGGAATCCACCGGTTCGGGAGGAAGCAGGAAGGTGGCCACCCGGGCGACGGTAGTCCCGGGCGCCGGGGCCCGGTTCCCACTTGACATCCGCGAACGACGATAGATACTCCTAACAATGTTAGTTGATCCGATGCGCGATAGGCGAGCCGAACGGCATGAGGCCACTAGGGCCGAGATCCTCGAGGCGGCGTGGAAGTTGGTTCGCATCGACGGCCTTGCCGGCCTGTCCATGCGAGACCTGGCTCGGAAGGTGGGCATGCGGGCGCCGTCGCTGTACTCGTACTTCGAGTCGAAGCACGCCATCTACGACGCCATGTTCGCC